>CAZPWU010000010.1:0-2544 GCA_964590325.1 uncultured Anaerolineaceae bacterium
TCAGCGATCCGCAGCCGCCGTCAGGCTGAAGAAAACCTGCATGAGAATTGCCTGCATTTCAGCCTCACGTGTCCCTTCGCGGGCCGCAAACAGCATCCAGGTGATGAAAGTTTGCCAGGCCTTGGCGCAACTGGGGCACCAGGTCTGCTTGCTGGTGCCCGGCGATACACCGATACCCTGGGATCAGCTAGCCGATCATTACGGGTTGGAGACACCCTTTGAAGTGGAATGGCTGCCAGCCCAGGCACGCCTGAAGCGCTACGATTTTGCCTGGCGGGCGGTCAACCGTGCCCAGAAACAACGGGCGGATGTCGTCTATGTTTGGCCGTTGCAGGCCGGGGTGACGGCCCTGCTGCGAAGGCTGCCCGTCCTGCTGGAGATGCACGACGAGCCTGAGGGGCGGCTCGGTCCAACCTTGTTCCGCTTTTTCCTGCGGCTTCGGGGCAAAAAGCGCTTGTTACCCATTACACACGCCCTGGCGGCTCACTTAGAGAGAATTTACCGCCACACATTTAGCCCTGGTGAGGTAGTGATTGGCCCCAATGGGGTGGACCTGGAGCGCTATCAAGGACTGCCGGACCTCGCCGAGGCCCGCCGTATGCTTGGGCTCCGCGAGACAACCACGGCAGGTTACACAGGGCATCTGTACCCCGGGCGGGGCATAGGACTGCTCGTCGAGCTGGCGCGCCGCTACCCGCCCGTCCACTTCCTGTGGGTGGGTGGTCGCCCGGAAGATGTAGAAAATTGGCGCAGGGAACTCGCTTCGCAGAGCCTCGCCAATGTCAGCCTGACCGGGTTCGTGCCCAACAGCCGACTACCACTCTACCAGGCAGCCGCCGACATCTTGCTGATGCCATACGAGCGTGCCATCGCCGGCAGCAGCGGTGGCAATTCCGCCGATTACTGTAGTCCGATGAAGATGTTCGAGTATATGGCCTGTGGGCGCGCCATCCTTTCCAGCGACCTGCCGGTGCTACGCGAAGTGCTGAACGAGTCCAACGCTGTCTTGTGCCCTCCCGAGGACACAGAAGCCTGGGATGTAGCGTTCGGCGCCCTTCTGGATAATTCCGTTCAACGCCAGGCATTGGGCTGCCGCGCTCGCCAGGATGTGACCGCGTATACCTGGCAGGCGCGCGCTTGTAAAGCGTTGGAAGGATTCTGGTGAGAAGTGATCGGTTAGCAGTGATCAGTCGGGATAATTAATGGGAAAATTGAAAGCCCTTTTTATTAAGCTGGGGCGAATGTCACCCTGGAAATGGGCCGGGGGCGTCCTGATAGTCGCGATGATTGAGCGCCTGGGCCTGTGGTGGCTCTACCAGCCCATCACTTACAGCGATACGCACAGCTACCGCCGCCTGGCAGATGCAATCCTGGGGGGGTGGAAGTACTATGATGGCACCCGCACCCCCGGTTATCCGTTTTTCATGGCTGCCATCGGGCCAGAAGAGCGGATCTGGTTGGCACAGATGGGGCTGGGCATCGCCATTACGCTGTTGCTCTTTTATATCGGGTGGCAGCTCAGCCGACGGGCCTGGTTTGGGGGGGTTATCGCCCTGGCGAACACCCTCAACCTTGGGCAGTTGTTCTTCGAGGCTACGCTGCTTAGTGAGACCCTCACCACCCTTTGGGTGATCCTGACCCTGGCCGCGATGGTATACTGGCTGCACCACCCCCAGCGCAGGTCAATCTGGCTGGCAGCCGGACTGGGTCTACTCTCGTCACTCACCGCCATCACCCGCCCGTTGTTCATCTACCTCCCCTTGTGGATCTTACTCTTCGTGGCAGTTTCGTGGCAGAAAAATGTGCCAACGCTCAGCCTGAAAACCTTTACGCATGTGATTATCTTCATCCTGCCCGTAGTCCTGGTCCTAGGGGGATGGATGAAGTTCATCCATGACAACTATCACGACTGGGCCCTGACCACAATGACGGGTTTTCACCTGGTACAGCACACGGGTGTCTTTTTTGAGTACGTACCAGACAAATACGCCAGCCTGCGCAATACTTATCTGAAATACCGCGATATCCATATCGCCCAATACGGCACGCAGACAAATACCATCTGGGATGCGATCCCCGAGATGGAAAAGGCCTCGGGCCTCAGTTTCTACGACCTCTCACGTACCCTCACCCGCATCTCCATCCAGTTGATCCGTGAACACCCGGGCCTATACCTGCGCAATGTGATCGAAGGGTGGTGGATGTTCTGGCGGGCACCGGTCTATTGGCAGCCGGATGCCCTCCGCAGGGGGGGCCTGGTACCCATTCTGAGCGGCCTGATCCTGGCAGAGCGGGTGGTTTTAATTGGCTGCAACCTGCTGTTCCTGGTCACCTCCCTGGCGGCTGCGGGCTGGAAGCGGGTGCGGGTCGCCTGGAACCTGACACCCGCCTGGTGGTGCATCCTGGGGATGGTCTGGATCGCTTCCGTTCTGCAAACTATCCTGGACCACGGTGACAACCCCCGCTTTCTGATCCCCCTTCAGTCGTTGGTGGTATTATGGGTGCTGTGGGCAGGCATATATTTATTTGAGAAGAAATTCCGCA
>CAZPWU010000010.1:2644-13237 GCA_964590325.1 uncultured Anaerolineaceae bacterium
ATAGGTTATTATTTATGACCTGGTTACGCTCAAAAATAGAAGTCTGGATCTGGTTGGGCCTCAGCCTCATCCTGGGGGCTGCCCTGGCCTCGATCGATGGGCAGGGCTTCGCACTCCAGAGCTGGGCAGCTTACAGCTTCCTCTCGGGCCTGGGCTTCGCCAGCCTCTTCTGGGGATGGCGGTGGATCGGATGCTGGCGTCAAGTCCGGGCAGCCACCTGGATAGCTTTCCTGCTCCGCCTGGGTGTCGGCATCGCCTTGATGTTCGTGCTGCCCATCGCCGGATATCAGGACAATCCCGCCTCACGAGCCGGCTATATCTACAAAGACGCCTACTTCCGCGATCAGCAGGCCTGGGAGCTGGCTACTTCCAACGCCTCGATCGGGACCGCTTTCTTAGGTCAGTTCTCCGGCGACCAATACGGGGGGATGCTGGCTCTGAGCGCCGCTATCTACCGCTATCTCAGCCCAGATGCCCACCGCCCCCTCCTGATCCTGGTCCTGACCGCCGTGGCTGCCGTTTGGGGCACGTTTTTCGTGTGGAAAGCCGCCCAGACCTGGTTCGGCATATCGACTGCAGGGATAGCCGCCTGGATGTTTGCGCTATTTCCGGAAGGTGTGCTGCTGGGCAGCAGCCACATGCGCGAGGCTTTCGTGATCCCGGCTAGCGCCATGATCATCTATAGCCTGGCGAAAATGCGCGAAGGAAAGCTAACCTGGCTGGCCTGGTTCGCAGCCGCTGGCATCATTTTGCTACTCTTGCAGCCGCCGGTCGCATTGGCAGCCTTCGTCATATTCATCGGCGCCTGGTTCTTTGATCCCTACCGCCAGCAGTCCTGGAAACAGGTGGCGCTCTTTACAGGGTTATTGGCCCTCTCGTTGATCATCGTCGTCTCGATCTGGTCCAACCTGCCGTCTTTAAGAGGCACAGGGTCGATCGGCATCTTCTATACCTGGCTGCAAAACAACTTTAACTTCCAGTCCCATTTGATGCAGCGAGCCTCAGGGATCGTGCAAAAGCTGCTCCGCGACGTCGGCGACCAATTGAAATGGCTGATCGTGCTGGTCTATGGCGTAGCCCAGCCTGTGCTGCCTGCCGCACTGGTGGAGGAGGGAGCCTGGATCTGGCGCGTCATCGGCATCTTACGAGCCGCTGGCTGGTATCTCCTCGCTCCATTCCTGGTCTATGGATTCCTGGCAGCTTTCCGCCTCCCAGCCAAAGAGCGGCGTACCCAGCTAATTTGGTTGGGCGCGTGCATCTGGGCCTGGATATTGATTGCGGCTGCCAATGCCGGTGGCGATCAATGGGACAACCCCCGCTACCGGGTCATTTTCTTGGGCTGGGAGGCTATACTGGCGGCCTGGGCCTTCGGATGGGCGCTCGCTCATCGCGACCGCTGGCTGTGGCGCTGGCTGCTCGTTGAGGCGGTCTTCGTGCTTGCCTTCACCGAGTGGTACATCACCCGCCACATTTTCAAAATAGCCCACCTGGGCATCTGGCTAATGATAGCAGTCGTGTTAGGGTTGAGCGCGTTGATTCTTATGGGAGGCTGGCTCTGGGATAGAAGGAAAAATAGAATTGAGAGTCGGTATTAGAGAGTAATTTCATTAACAGCGCTCTAGTCTCCAATCTCATCTCTCCATGTAATCGCTTATAATTTCGGTGGAGGCGCAGAGTGCCAACTGCATTAATTACCGGAGTGACGGGCCAGGACGGGTCTTACTTAGCCGAATATTTGATCGGCAAAGGCTATCATGTGGTTGGGATGGTGCGCCGTTCGAGCACGGTAACTTTCGAACGCATTCATCAATTGCAGGACGATATCGACATCATTCAGGGCGACCTGCACGACCAGAGTTCCTTCCAGCCGAGGTGGATATGCTGGTCGCCGATCCCACGAAAGCTCGTCAAAAGCTGAAGTGGTGCCCGACGGTGAGCTTTGAACAGTTAGTGCAGATGATGGTCGAGGCTGACTTGGAACGGCTGGGGAAGGAAATCGCTTAAACTATGGTCATATCCGCGGTCATTCCGGTCTATAACGAATGTGAGAGCCTGCGGCTGCTGCACCAATCGCTGCACCAGGCCTTGGACAGCCTCCCCACGAGCTGGGAAGCCGTGTTCGTGGACGACGGGAGCTCCGATGGCAGCGTCGACATCCTCGAAGAACTGGCGGCCGCTGACCCGCTACACACCCGCGTGGTGGAGCTGCGTCGCAATTTCGGTCAGACTGCCGCCATCGCCGCGGGGATCGATTACGCTGCCGGGGATGTGATCGTGCTGCTGGACGCCGATTTACAAAATGACCCAGCCGATATCCCCATGATGCTGGAAAAGATCAACGAAGGCTACGATGTGGTCAGCGGGTGGCGCGTGAATCGCCAGGATAAATTCATCACCCGCACTATCCCCTCCCGCTTTGCCAACTGGTTGATCTCCCAGGTCACCGGCGTCCACCTGCATGATTATGGCTGCACACTGAAAGCCTACCGGCGCGAGGTGATCACCGGTTTTCGCCTGTATGGTGAGATGCACCGCTTTATCCCCGTCTATGCCCGCATGGTTGGGGCTAAAATTGTCGAGCTACCGGTTCACCATCATGCCCGTAAATTCGGTAAGACCAAGTACGGGCTGGGGCGCACCTTAAAAGTCATCCTGGACCTGGTCACGGTTAAGTTTTTACTCAGCTACGCCAACAAGCCCATTTACCTGTTCGGCGGCACAGGGATCATCCTCTTCGCAGCCAGCTTCGTCGTCCTGCTCTACCTGATCGTGAGGAGGCTCATGTTCCCGGGGGACCCCAACGAGCACCTGAACCGCTCGCCCCTCTTGCTGATGAGTGCGATGCTGTTCATCCTCGGTTTCCAATCCATCCTGATGGGCCTCATCGCCGAGATGCTGGCGCGCACATACCATGAATCGCAGCAAAAGCCGACCTATACGGTGCGGCGCGTGCTCAACGCGGCCCAGGAGGCTGTGTGAGTGAGGCAGGACGGCCGCGGCGCGGGTCTCATCTATCCGTGCTCCGGCTGGTCGGCACCTTGCTGGCCGTCGCTTTATTGGTCTACCTGCTGAGCAAGCAGGGATGGGACGAGATCGCCGGCGCCTTCCGGCAGATCGCAGTCTGGCGCATCCTCCTGGCGTTTAGCCTGACGTTCATCTCCCGCATGGCGGTATCGGCGCGCTGGTACGTGCTGCTGCGTTCAGGTAAGGCGGATATCTCCTTCGGGCAGAGCACCCGCATCACTTTCGCCGGGCTGTTCGCCTCGAATTTCTTGTGGACGACCATCGGCGGTGATGTGGTGAGGCTGGCTGGAGCAATCCGGTTCAAGTTCGACCCGGCTGTCTCGGCGGCCTCGCTCGTCGTCGACCGCCTGGTGGGCATGGCGGGCATGGCGATGGCACTGCCCTTTACCCTGCCCAGCTTTTTCAGTGGTGCCAGTCTATCCACCCTTCATTCATCCCCAGTTTCCACCGCCAGCCCGGCCCTCTATGCCGGCCTTGTCATCCCCTTTGCCAGGTCACTGTGGGAAAAAGCCGGTCAGTTCATCCGGCGCCTGCTCCAGGCGCTGGGATTATGGCTAAGCCAGCCGCGGGCGCTGATCTCGGCCCTGGGCTGTACCTGGGTGCACATGCTATGCGTGTTTGGATCAGTATGGCTCCTGCTGGGCGGCATGGGTGAAAGCATCTCCTTCTGGCTGATCGCCGGGCTGTGGAGCGCCACTTATTTTGTGACCCTGCTGCCGATCTCGATCAATGGGCTGGGCGTCCAGGAGCTGATCATGGCCTTCCTGTTCACGAAATTCGGAGGTATCTCTGGGACCGACAGCCTGACCCTGGCCCTGCTGATGCGCGTCCTGCCGATGTTCGCCAGTCTGCCGGGAGCGCTGTTCATCCCGGAGATGGTGAGCGGAACAGGACAGAGGCAAGCGAGTTAAGATACAGAAATCGTCGAGATAATCCATGAGAGTCGGAGAGAAACCAGTCGCAAATAAGCTCAAAATTTCTACCCTGGGGCGCGGCACATTATTTTTTCTATGGCTTCTCAGCCTCGCCTTGCTGCCCTGGCTGGTCATGGGACCTTTTGGGCATCACCTGGTGCCTCTCTGGCGGAGAGCCGTGGTCTTCGGCCCAATCGCCCTGGGAGGCGCGGTGGTCTTAAAAGCTGTCTGGCCCAACCAGAGCTGGTTCAAGGTCCTGCTTATCGCGTCACTATCCTATGGGGTGGCTTACCAGGTCGCCACCTATATCCCGGGTATCTCCACCTACCCTCTCTCACTGGGCTGGTCCGAAGCCAGCCGCTATTACTACGCCTCATTATATTTCTCAAAGCAGATCTACGGCATCGCTGTACCGCCGACGGTGCTGCATCCCAGCCGCTACCTGATGCAGGCAGCCCCGTTCCTGATCCCCAACCTGCCGATCTGGTTCCACCGCCTCTGGCAGGTGCTGCTCTGGCTTGGCTTCGCGCTGGGGACGGCGCTTTTATTGGCGAGACGCCTCACCATCCCGGATCGGATGCAAAGATGGCTTTTTGTGGCGTGGGCCTTCCTGTTCATCTTCCAGGGACCGGTTTATTATCACCTGCTGGTGATGGTGATGATCGTGCTGGCGGGGTTCAACCGCCAGCGGTTTTGGCAGTCGATGGTCGCCGTCGGGCTGGCATCCATCTGGGCAGGCATCAGCCGGATCAACTGGTTCCCGGTCCCCGCTGTGTTGGCCGCTGCACTCTATTTCCTGGAGCAAAATACCGAGAAAAAGCCGCTCTGGCGGTACCTCCTGCCCCCCGTCCTGTGGGTCGGGCTGGGGACCCCGCTGGCGTTCCTATCACAATCGGCTTACATCGCCTGGTCCGGGAACCCGAGTGGACAGTTCGGGTCCAGCTTAACTTCCGACCTCTTATGGTACCGGTTGTTCCCGAATGTCACCTATCGCATGGGCATCCTGCCGAGCATCTTCGTGGCTTCACTACCGCTGGGCCTGCTGATCCTGTTCCGACTGGTGGGCCGTTGGCGGAGGTATCATCCGATCCGGATCTTAGGACTGGCGGGAATACTGCTGGCCCTGTTTGCTGTGGGTATCGTCGTCAGCGTCAAGATCGGTGGCGGCAGCAACCTCCACAACCTGGATGCTTACCTGGTCGCCCTGCTGACTATGGGCAGCACGATTTTCTATGGTAAATTTGTGGAAGATGATCCCGAACCCGAAAGGCAGCCCCAGCCTGCCTGGGGGCTGGTATCCCTGGCGGTGATCGTCCCGGTTTTATTCACCCTGTCTTTGGGAGGGCCAGTTTCATCACCCAATTGGGCAAAAGCAAGGGAAGCCATTTGGGAATTACAGGGCGCTGTGGATACGGCTGTCCAGGGCGGTGGGAAGGTGCTGTTTATCACCGAACGTCAGCTGCTCACTTTCCATACCCTTGAGGGGGTGCCGCTGGAGCCTGATTATGAGAAAGTATTCCTCATGGAAATGGGCATGAGCAACAACTCACCCTATTTGACCACCCTTTACGATTATCTACACAATCAACGCTTCGCCCTGATTATCAGTGAACCCATGACCATCCAGTACCAGGGGCGCACGCACCAGTTCGGCGAGGAGAACGATGCCTGGGTCACGCGGGTGGCCGAGCCGGTCTTATGCTATTACCAGCCCCAGACCACGTTCAACGAGGTCGCGGTGCAAATCCTGGTCCCGCGTCAAGGCGGGTCAAGCTGCCCATAAGAAAAGGATCATCATTATGCTTTCTCCTCCGGCGGTTTGAGCGCCCTAAAACTGCGGTACAGTAATAAATCGTAGATTATCTTTAAGCCGCCGGATAAAAAGAAGGGAACACTCAGCAAGGCCGTACTTGCCAGCATCGGGCCGGCAATCACCGGGGATAGCGATGCGCCGATCGTGCGGGCGATACCGGTCACGCCAGAGGCTGCCGAGCGTTCGTCCGGCTCGACCACCGCCATCGTGTACGACTGGCGGGTGGGCACATCCATCTGAGAGATGGAGAAGCGCAGCAGCAAGACAGTGATCGCCAAGGGTAGATTCGGCATCAGCGGCACGATGATTAGCAGGATGTTCGACGGAATGTGGGTGAAGACCATGGTATTGATCAGCCCGATGGATTTCGCCACGCGCGCCGCCGTCAGCGCTGAAATACCCGCCAGGATGTTCGCTCCGAAGAAGATGTTCCCCAGGACATCGGACCCAACCCCGAAGCGTTTGTTGAACCAGTACACCATAATGCTCTGGATTACAAACCCGCCCGCGAAGGCATCAATCGTAAAAAGCCCTGCCAGTTTAAAGACCACATTGCGGGAGCGGTGCAGACCCAGGTTGGGCTGGAAAAGCGTCGAAGAGACTGGCTTTTTGAGTGAATTCGGCACCTCCACCTGGGGCGACAGGCGTGAAAAGGCGGACCCCAGGATGACACCCATGGCGGCATAGCCAATCACCACCATACGGTAGCTCTGCAGGGGGATCATGCCCGAGTTTTGTAGAATCTTAGCGAGGTGCCCCCCGCTGAGTGCGCCCAGGGCAGTGGCAAACGAGCCAACCAGGTTGTACCAGGCGAAGACCTGCGTGCGCCGTTCGCCTGGCAGAAGCTGAGACAAGGACGCCTGCTCGATGGACAGGAACGGTCCGACCTCGTTACCGCTGGGGCTGATCACGCCTATGGTAGCTGCCAGCAGTAGCAGGAAGAAATTACCCGTCAGGGCAAACAGTATACCGGCAAAGATCATCAAGCCCGCGCCGGCGATCAGCATTCTCTTGCGTCCGATGCGGTCGGCGTTGGTCGTGATCCATAATGAGATGACGGTATCGCCGACCAGCGTCAGGGTCAGCAGCAGCCCGATCTGCGTCTCATTCAGGCCGACCTGGATGAGATATAAAACCAGCACAACCGATAAAAAACCGTAAGCGAACAAGCGCGCCAGGCGCGTTCCAAACAGCAGGTAGCCATCGGGCGTTAACCTGCGCGAGTCTAAGGAACCGGCTGTCATAGGGACCAAGCTTTACTTACCCTTAGCAGCTTGCAGACGGCACCAGGCATACAGGGCGTCATACATATCGAACTGGTATTCCAGGTTCTCTTCGTCATCTGGGAAACGCAGGCTGAAGCCGGTGGCAATGGCTTCCAACCCCCGCCCGATCGGATCCGAGTCGATATCCTCAAAGACGTCGGCGGCGTGGACAATTTTCGCCAGGCGCTCAAGCCCAGGGTCCTTGAGCTCATATTTGAGCATGATCGACTCAAACGAGCAGCGCCCTTCGTGGTGACCTAGCTCCACACCCGGCGCATCGAACGGGATGGCGCCTGTCTCGACGGCGGCTTTATCCACCTGACTCTTGGGCACGAACAGGAACTCGGCCTCGTTATCGATAAACCGCTGGATCAGCCAGGGGCAGGCGACCCGGTCGACGTGAACATGCGAACGTGTAATCCATAACATGATAAACCTCCTTGATTGTAATACAAATTATTCTGTCGCAGCCGACCGATCAACCAGCCAGAGAAGGTTTCCATTTGTCGGGTTTATGAGCTGGGCCGGCAGGGTATCCGGTCGGTACGGGCCGAAGCGTACCTCGCGCAAGATCGCGGCTTTTTTTGCACCGGAGACCACAAATACCACATGCGCGGCTGCGTTGAGGATGACCGGTGTCAGTGTGATACGCCAGGCTCCCAACCGCCTCACCTCGTGCGCGATCACCCAGCGGGTCTGCTCGTGGAGAGCCGCCGTACCGGGGAAGAGTGAGGCCGTGTGGCCATCCTCTCCCAGGCCCAACAGGACCAGGTCGAAGCGCGCTGGGGAAGATTCGGCGAAGAAGACCCGCAGGATCTGTTCATATTCTACAGCGGCCTGTTCGGGTGAGACCTCACCAGGCATGCGGTGGATGTTTCCAGGCGGGATGGGCAGGTGGTTCAGCAGGCTTTCACGGGCCATCCGGTAATTACTGTCCGCATGATCCGGCGGTACACAGCGCTCATCTCCCCAAAAGACATGTACCCACCCCCAGTCCAGCCGGCTGGAAAATTCCTCAGCCAGGCGTTGGTACATATCCCTGGGCGTTGACCCGCCTGATAAGGCCACGCTGAACCTCCCCTGAGCTGCAATGGCCCCCTCTGCCAGCTCAACGAAATACTGCGCGCCGACCTGGGCCAGCTCAGCGGCATCGGCACAGACTCGAAGGTCACTCATCGGCAACCCCGCGCTCCTCGCATCCTGCTCGCCAGATACGTCCATCGCGAGCCAGCAGCGCATTGGACTCCTCAGGCCCCCAGCTACCTGGTTCATAACATCCCAACTTGGGTCCGTCCGGCGATTCCCATCCCTTTACCACCGGGTCGATCAGGCTCCAGGCCAGTTCAATCTCATCGTTGCGGGCAAACAATGAAGCGTCACCCTGCAGGGCATCCAGCAACAGACGCTCGTAAGCATCCGGCAATACACTGTTGGCAAATGAAGAACGATAGTGAAATTCCATGTTTACCGAACGCATCTGTTGAGGCGATCCTGGTACTTTCGCTTGGAATTTGAGGTGGATGCCCTCATCAGGCTGGATGCACACCGACAGGATATTGGGGGTAAATACAAAACCAGCCGGCAGATCAAACATCACATGGGGTGGGGATTGGAAGACCACCACGATCTCACTGGTCTTATCTGCCATGGCTTTGCCAGAACGTAAATAAAACGGCACCCCTTGCCAGCGCCAGTTATCTAAATAGAGTTTGAGGGCGGCGAAGGTGGGCGTCTGTGAGGCCGGTGCAACCCCCGATGCCTCACAGTAACCCCGGTATTGAGCCGCCACCGTATCACTCAATGAGATAGGCCGGGTGGCGCTCAAGACTTTGACCTTCTCATTGCGCAGCGCATCGGCCTTGAAAGAAGCCGGCGGTTCCATCGTGACCAGGGTAAAGAGCTGAAACAGGTGGTTCTGGAACATGTCGCGCAGCACGCCAGCCGTATCATAATACCCGGCGCGGTGGCCTATGTCTACGGTTTCGGCCACTGTAATCTGCATGTTGTCCACATAGCGCCGGTTCCAGACTGGTTCAAAGATAGCGTTGGCAAAACGGAAGAAGAGGATGTTTTGTGCAGTATCCTTACCGAGGTAGTGGTCGATCCGGTATATCTGGCTCTCACTGAATGCAGCATGGACTGTCCGGTTCAACGCCTGGGCAGAGGCCAGATCACGACCGTACGGCTTTTCGATGATGATATTGCGCCAGCCCATTTCCTGCCCTGCCATGCCGGCCCTCTCCAGGTTGACGACTGTCGGTTCATAGAATTCAGGGGCTGTTGCCAGGTAATAAAGCCGGTTGGTGAGGCTGCCTTCAAGCTCCTGGAGGAAACGCTGCAGCCTCAGGTAATCCTCGGCCACATCCAGATTGCCTCGGAAATAACGCAGCGAGGCCGCAAAGGACTCCCACAGTCCGGCATCGAACGTGCTTCCGCTGAACTGCTCCACACCCTCCCGAAGCAGGGCGCGGAATTCGTCATCGCTGTAGGGGCGACGGGCGAATCCAACAGTGCGTGTACCCGCCGGCAGGCGTTTCTTGAGGTACAGGTTGTAGAGAGCTGGGATCAGTTTGCGATGGGTGAGGTCGCCCGAGGCACCAAAGATGACGATGGTTATGGGTATGGATGGCTCAGGCATATCCTTTATCCCTCATACTTGACCGCGTGTCCACCGAACTGGTTGCGCAGAGCAGCCAGCAGCTTGGCCGCATAACTCTCCTCCTGCCGACTTCGCAGGCGGGCCTGCAATGATAGGGTGATCACTGGGGCAGGCACATCCAGGTCGATCGCTTCGGCCACCGTCCAGCGCCCCTCACCGGTGTCGGCTACCCAATCCTTGATACCGCTCAACTCCGCATTATCGGCCAACGCGTTAGCAGTCAAGTCCAGCAACCAGGAGCGGACCACGCTGCCGTAACGCCAGACCTCGGCGACCTGATGCAGGTCAAGGCTAAATTCCTTCTTGGCGCGCAAGATCTCGAAACCTTCAGCGTAAGCCTGCATCAAGCCGTACTCGATGCCATTGTGGATCATCTTGACGAAGTGGCCCGACCCGCTTGGGCCGACATGGCCCCAACCTCTATCCGCAGCGGGAGCCAGCGTCTCAAATATAGGGCGCAGGCGCTCGATGGCCTCTTTTTCGCCGCCCACCATCATGCTGTACCCTTCTTTCAAGCCCCACACGCCTCCACTCGTTCCAACATCCACGAAGTAGATACTCTTCTCCTTGAGCATAGCAGCCCGGCGTATCGAGTCTTTATAATAGCTGTTGCCACCGTCAACGATGATATCCCCACGGGATAAGAGTCCGCTCAGGGTCTGGATAGTGCTTTCGGTCGTGTTCCCGGCCGGCACCATCAACCATATCGCACGCGGTGCAGCCAATTTTGCGACCACGATATCCAGCGAGCGCGCCCCCTCGGCGCCGGCAGCTTCAGCAGACCGGACCGATGCTTCGCTCCGGGCATTGGCGACCACGCGATGCCCGCCGCGCAGCAGGCGACCGACCATGTTGGCGCCCATTTTCCCAAATCCAATCATAGCAATGTCCATAACTATCCTCCGTCAGATCAGAATT
>CAZPWU010000011.1:0-13079 GCA_964590325.1 uncultured Anaerolineaceae bacterium
AGGTTGGCTAATGATTCTTTCCTTCCTCAAGTTTTTCCTTTCTGTCGGAAAAACAGGGGATAGCGGGGGAGCTAACTGAGATATTTCATGTGTTGTCTGGTCAAAGTGTATGATGTCATCCGGAAGAGAGGTTTTGGGTTCGGTTGGCGGTTTATCTTCAATACCAGGTTTCTCACTTGAAGTTTGTAATACCTGTACGAAACCGTGATAGCCTGCACGTCCATTGTCCTCAGAAGGGGTTGATAGTATATGCAGAGATGCCTGGATCAACTCACCGGTTTGGTGCTTATAGTTCACATTTAGAGTGGTGAGAGTCTCACCGTTTTTCAAGGTGGATTTCACCAATACGGCTGAACCCGGGTCCAATGCAAAGCTTGCTAGATCCTGCCCGAGAAAATCCTGTGGGCGGATACCTAACAGAGCTTCTACTTCAGAGCTACAGACGGTGTAGCGCCTATCAGCATCGCATTCCCATGTCCAACCAGGGAGTGACTGAGTTCCAGAAGTGGGCAGGAAGGTTGCTTCTTGCTCCATTTCTGCGAACAGGTTCTCAAGCCGGTTGATGAACTTTTTCTTGGACATTCTGGGTTATCTCCTGGGCAAGCGCACGATATTGTATGGCACTGCGGGTGCGGGACTGGTAATGGGTAATCGGTAGACCAACAACATTACATTCCCGCAGCTTGGTATCTGTTTCTATTACTGTTTGAAAGACGCCTTCTCCAAAGGTTGTACGCAGCTGATCGTTTAAGGTCAAGTGGATACGGTTACGGCGATCCATCATCGTGATTAGAACACGATAATTTAGATTAGGGTTATGCTGACTTCGTACACGTCGGATTGCTGCTAATACGCCCCGCAGACCTTGTATAGAGAAGTATTCAGGCTGGGTTGGGATAATGATCAAATCCGCGGCAGTCATAGCATTGATAGAGACGGCACCCAACGATGGCGGGCAGTCCATGAGGACATAATCATAGTTTTGGAGTCCATTGAGCGTATTTTTCAAGACAAGCTCGAAATTCTGGCGGATCGATAAAAAGCGTTCTGCCAATCCCATATCAACGTTGGAGGGTACCAGATCCAAACCTGGTATCAGGGTTTCGCGACTGATGCTGATGATTGATGCTGAGTTCAGGAGAACATCAGCGGTCGAACGGCGTACTTCAGCGGGATTAACACCTAGACCCAGTGTTAAATTGGCCTGTGCGTCGAGGTCAATCAGTAAGATCTCATGACCGGATTCAACCAGAGCTCCCCCCAGAGATAGTACAGTCGTTGTTTTTGCAACGCCCCCTTTTTCATTAGTCACAGCGATTAAATGCCTCATTCCATTCCTCATAAAGAATAATTCTCTATCGACTGTTAGTGATCCGGTTTCTCCTCAGGCTCATGCCCATTGCCTGATGGCTGGTTTAGGATAGGTTCAACCGATTCCGGCGTAGATTGTAAGAATACCTGAACATCCTTTGCTTGTAATGCTTGCCTTAATTCACTTAAGGCAGTCTGCAGGATTACTTGAGGATCGTTAGAAGCACGAAGCTTGTTGGTTATTTGGGCTACCAGATGCTCTCTTTCCGCACGGCGTTGAGTCTCCTCGATGAGTCGTGCATTTTCGAGCGCCAGTCCAATTTGATCTGCGATTTGTTTAACCAGACTAATATCTTCATCACTCCATTCAGCGACATTTTCAGGTTTGTCGAGGTTAAACATGCCGATTATTTGACCACGAACCGTGATAGGAGTTGTTAATGACCCATCCATTTTTTCCGACTCATTGCCTTGTGCCGGTAGTATTTTGCCTTGTAGATATTCGTATCCGGTCTTACCACGCTCAATGACAGTCTTTGACCAGGCCTCCTGCAAGTATTGTCGGTGTAGGGATTGCATCTCACTCAGTGCGTTTTTGGTTTCACGATATAGGCGAGTATTTTCAATCGCGATGGCGATTTGGTCAGCCAATGTGCTGAGCAGAGAGATATCTTCCCCAGTAAATGCGGTTGGTTGCATGCTCTGGACATCCAGGGCACCGATGATCCGCTCACCAATTTTTAGAGGGATTGCCATCTCTGACCGGGTATAAGGCAAGTCCGGATTATTGAAGTAAACTGCATCCTCGCCAACATTCATCGCTACGCGAGGTTCACCGCGCCCTGTGACAAACCCCACAATACCTACCTGGCCAACCTTCAACCTGTGACCTCTAGCCAACATCCGTTGGCCTCCTTCGCTGTTTGCAGCTTGTAGAACTGCATACTCTCCTGGTTTATCCAGTAAGAAGATGCCGACATGGTAAAAACCAAACCTCTCGCTGACCAATTGAGTAACCATTTGCATCAATTGATCTGGGTCCTGTACTAATGCTATCGCACGGGCGACTTCAGCCACAGTCTGGAGCTGAGAAGCACGATATTTCATTTTCTCAGAAGCGTGTGCTAACTCTGATGTACGTTCAGCGACACGGTGTTCCAGGTCCTCAAGGGTCTGCCGCAGCTCATTGGTCATGGTATTAAAGGCAGTGGCCAATGTACCTATTTCATCATTACTTTCTACAGGTGCTTGAGTCAGTAAATTGCCTGCAGTGACCTGCTGGGCAACATCGGTCAGGTGAGTTATGGGAGACGTGAACTGTCGTGCGATAAGCAAAGCACTAACACCCACGGTGACCGCGATGATCACTGTCAGGAGTAAGATAGCACGCGCTTGACTTGTGATAGGTTCAAGAAACACAAATTGGGGCTGCAAATAAACTACCTTCCACGAACGAGTCACCATGTAAGCCACTGCTCCCGAGTAAAGCTGATTATCATTAGGTATGGCCTGTGCAGTGATATTTGGCTGGCTGGTAGTTGCCTTAGCGAGGTTGTTAGCGAGAGAGGCCAGGTTTGTTGATAGCTCATCCGCAGATAGATCAGGCAAAAGGCCACTGGTTTGTAATTTCGACACCTTCTGTGGGTCGAGTTGATCGATAAGCTTATATTTCGTCTCCGGTGATGCGCCGTACGCCAGGCGTAGGTTATTATCATCCAGCAACATGGCAAAGGATCCCTGTCCGGCTAATGCCTGGTTGTTTTCAACCAATACCTGTAAGACATCGCCATTGTAATGGCTTACCAAAACACCGATAGGCTTGTCATTTGCACCGAGAACCCGAGCTGCGAAATACAGGTTAGACCGGTTTCCGGGAGAGGAAAATAGTAGAGGGGAGATAAAAGGATATCCGGCGGCTAACATGAGTTTAAAGGAGCCCGGATCTAATTTGTCCAGACCCATGAATGGGGGAATGTTATTGAGATCCGAGGTCGATGTATCGACGACCACATTGCCATTAGCATCGATGAGGGTATACCCAAGGATGTTTTTATTAAGGATATATTCCTTATTTTGCAGGGATTTTAAAAGAGCATCTGCCTTCTTTTCTTTATCACTACCGTGACGTTCATCGGCTGGCAGGCTTAAAAAGGCTATGAATTCAGGAGATCCAGCCTCATCACTTACAGCATATCCTTTTGAGTTAAGGAAAGCATCGATACTGTTCGCGGTTATTGAGGCTGAAGAATATAATGCTTGATTGGAAGCTCTAATAAGCGCTGTTCGCGTCAGGTAAATATTCAGCCCTGCCATCAGGGCAATAGGAACCAGGGCTACTGCTATAAAACCTGTGAAGAGTTTGGCACGGATGGACAAGAACTTAAATTCACGAGCAATTACAATCACATATATAAGAATACCTACCCCGATTATGATTGGGATATATCTTTGAAGCGTAGCTGATCCTGTTAGACGACCAGCCGGTCCGAACATATCTATGAGGTAAGCAGCGATACCTACGATTACGCTAAAAATAATGATGCGACCGACCTGTTTCTGTGGGTGTGTCTTTACTGCAATAGCGGATATCACAATGATGATACTTGCCCCAATAAGCATGCCCGAGCCCGAGGTCAACCGGGCAATCGCTAACATTCCGGCTGAAAACCCAATGATTAGAAATTTTAATCCTAAAGAAGCACGGTTATGCCTGCTTAACCAGGCACTAAACAAGGCGATGAGTCCGATCATCCAACCGATACTGGCAGGGATTATCTCTTGTAAGTTTTTAACTGGCATCGACAGGTAGAGCATCACGCTACCGATCGCAAATGCCGTAATACACAAAATAACACTGGACATAAATACATTGTTCACATGGATAGGTGTTCCGGTCTTTCCAGTCGACCCTGACTTGTACTTACCGAAAGTCTCAGACCGAGTGGGAGCGGTTTTAATTACCTTCATCTGCTTGGCCTCCATTTCCCCCTTGCAGCAGGATTGAACCCTTCGTTATGTGGAGTTTATCAGCTACTTCCTGGATAGCTGTCTGGAGGATATGGTCTACATTAGTTGATGAACGTACTTTGGATGTGATTTCGGACAGAATACGCTCGCGTTCCGCTCGATGTTGAGTATCGCTATACAGCCGAGCATTATCCATGGCCAGGGCCAGGCGGTTGGCGATCTCTTCGAAGACCATGACGACATCTGAGGATGGTTGCGTACCTTTTAACCTTAGGTTTAATACCCCTATCACCTGCCCGCGTATTTTCATGGGTACAGCTAGAGAAGTCGTTTTTTCCTCATCCTTTCCATCTTCATTGTCAGGTGTGGACGATGGTTTAGTTATTATGGAACGCCCCTGTTTCAGAGCCTCACTGACTTCGGGATATTCCTGAAGATATTCAGTTAGCGGTTCTATATCCAACCCACTGTATCGATAGCCAGGCTTTACTCCGCCTTGTTCTTTTAACTTTTGCCAGGTTTCCCTTGTGAAATTGCTGTAAGCTAATTCAAGCTCTGCGAGGGTTTGTTCCATCTCTCGGAACATGCGCGCGCTTTCGATCGCGACAGCTAATTGGTCTGCCAGCGTTTGTAAAACTTTTACGCTATCATCGTCAAAAGCGTTTTCCTTGGTGCTTTGCACATCCAGCGCACCGATAATCCGATCACCCGTTTTAAAAGGCAAGGCTATTTCAGAACGAGTTAAAGGAAGGAATGGATTTTTATAGTGGACGGCATCCGAACTAACATCGTGCGCTATGCGAGACTGCCCAGTTTGGGTAACAAAACCGACAATTCCTGTCTCACCAACCTTTAGTTTATGACCGCGTTTCAGCATCTCTTGACCGGCATCACCGGTAGCAGCCTTGAGGACGGCATATTCTCTACGATCATCCAGTATGAAAATACCCGCATGATAAAAACCAAACCGTTCGCGAATTAAATCGACTGCCCGACTCAGAAGCTGGTTCATCTCCCTCACCGTAGAGGCGTCTCGGGCTACTTCTGCTGCTACCTGGAGCTGAACCGAACGTCGTTCCAATTCTTGAGTACGCTGTGCAACACGCTGTTCAAGACTGTCAACCATGCTGCGTAGCTGTGCTGTCATGGAATTGAATGACCTAGCCAGTGCGCCAATTTCATCCTCTTGATCCACTCTGGCAATGATCTGAAGCTCTCCATTGGAGATTTGTTCAACTGTTTTTGCCAGGTTTGCTAGAGGGGTCGTAATCCGGCGGGTTGTGAATAACGCTGCCATCACTGCGATAAAAATTGCACCCAGAGTCACCCCTGTGCTGATAAGTATCGATTGAAAAGTGTTTAGCAAGGCTTCAGAACGGTTTTGTTCTGCTACCAGGACAGATTCGATTTCTGGCAGCCAGTGATATACACCGATGACAGGCACACCCCGGTATCCTGTGTATACACCTGAACCGCTCACCCCTTTTTCAATCGACTTGTTAATGGCTTCAGAAAACAGGTAGGAGTCGTAAACAGGATATTCTGGATAAAGCGACTTTGATATTAATCTATGCTTTGAGTTCACCAAATAAGTTTCGCCGGTACTACCTAACCCGGTGCGTTCCACCATAATATTGGAAAGCGTGGATAATATAGCGCGTCCAGCCAGGACACCGAGAGTACGACCATCCTTGTCTTTGATCGGGGCAGCAGCAACGACTGTTAACCGGTTTAATGATGGGTCCAAATAAGGCGGTGTAATATAGAAATCTTGTAAGCCCGGCGTAAAGTAGGGTCGGCTACTGATATTGCTGCCCGCTTGAGACGGATCAGTGGACAGGATAACCAACCCATCCGGGTCAATCAAAAATATTTCCTCAAAAAGCCCACCTTGGGCGACAATCTCCTTGAAGCGGCTCTTTTCCCTGTCATAAGCTTCCCTATATTGGGTTGAGACGACCGATGAAGCTTTATTTATTAGTAATGCTATAGATTCGATTTGATCAGCTGGTGGCATTACGAGGAGGAGGTCATTATGTAGGCTGTTAAGCCAGGTGTCGATTTCTGAAACTTTCAGACTTGCGACGCTATTTAGCTGGCTGATTAACCGCTGTTGTGAATTTTGAGCGTTCATGTAACTTGAAACAGCTCCAATAGCTATTGATGATAATAGAACGATAAATATCGATGCGATCAGCAGGCGTGTCCGGATTGAGCGTTTCTGAATAATCAACAGGAGCAGTATGCATAAAACCAGCGCCAGCAACAGGGTTGTGAAGACACTTGATGGCAACAAGATTGGAATGGCTGATATATCATACCGTGGTAAAGTCGTGTATCGATTAACCAGGAACAGGGATAGGGTATAGAGAATAGCAGTGATTAACCAAATGTATCGACGGCGAGGCAATATCAGGCTGCCCACCAGGAGGATTATTAATAACCCTCCAATCAGGTTATATGGGGTTAATCCTTTCCAGGTGAGTTCATTGATACAGAAAATACTACACAACCACACTACAGCGAGTATCCCGGATAAGATATACTTTTCCTGTTTAATCAGCCGATAGATATAAAGGATCAATAAACTAGATAATAAGATGACGACTGTAGCAATCAATACCTGTAGATTTTTTATTTGTAAATACCCATACAAGTAGAGAGCACAGGAAATGCCAGCAAAGACGGCAAGCGTTATAAGAAATCTGCGATAAGTTGAGATCTGACGCCTCATTATCTGGCGTTCACTGAGTGCCTTATCAGGCCCTTGCCGAAGAGTCGGCGCTTCCTGGGTGGTTGGTTGTATAGATGTTGTGAATTTACTTTCTTCTGACATGAAAGCCTCTATTTAAATATCTCCTGGTTTAATGCGGAGATTCCTTACTACCATTACCTGAATGGGTTATTTCGGTCGGACTAATATGGATCGATGCCTCGACTACATCAGGCAGCTTCCCTAATTCCTTTACTGCGGTTTGTAATAAGGTGTCTAAATCCAAGGAACGAGAGAATCTGCTGACAATTTGGTTGAACGTCTGTTCACGGGTTGCACGTGCCTGAGCTTCCTCGAATAACCGGGCGCTTTCCATAGCCTGGCTGATCCGCTCACTGATGGCTTCAATCAAAGTATCATCCTTCGGTGACCAGTCTTCTTTATTGGGCCATATATCCAGGTTGCCGATGACCTGACCGCGTACCTGGAGAGGGTAACTGATCATCTGGGTGGAAGGTGTTTGCTCATCAGTGACAGTATCAACGTCCTCTTCTGGTTTTATCGGTTTGACACCTGACCGATCATACTGGTAGCCAATCACACTGCTGAAATATCCCAGGCGCTGCCAGGCTTCCTGGCTATATCGCCCGTAATATGCCTCTAATTGGCGGAGGTTGTCTTGTGACTCTTTGTATAAGCGTGCATTCTCAATTGTCACAGCTAGTTGGTCAGCCAGCGTTTGTATGATGTTTACATCCCCCTCATCGAACGCAGATGGTTCACGACTCTGTATATCCAGGACCCCGATCACACGTTGACCCACTTTGAGGGGTAGACCCATTTCTGAACGTGCCTCGGGCAGGGTTGGATTCATCATTTGGATTGTGGCTGTCTCCATAATAAGATTGTTGCGGGATTGACCAGTTTTGGAAACTTGTCCCACAATATCCATCTCGCCGACTTTAATTTTGAGATTGCTTTCTAACATAGCTCTTCCGGCTTCACCGGTTGCAGCTCTCAGGATGGCATATTCACTGCGATCATCCAGGAGGAATATACTCACGTAATAAAATGCAAACCGGTCGCGGATTAAATTAACTGATCTATATAGGAGATCATCCAACCCTCGGGCAGAGGCTGCATCCTGGGCCATCTCTGTAGCAACGCGTAGTTGGTTTAGATGATGTTCCAATTCGGATGTGCGGCTTGCAACACGTTGATCTAACTCGGTTAATGTCTGGTTTAATTGCTCAACCAGGGTATTGATCGATTCAGCCAGGTCCACGACCTCCGCACTACCCTGAACGGTTACCCGTTGTTTTAGATTGCCTTGTTTTATTTCGTCCGTTGTCTTACGAAGCTGCGTTATCGGTTTAACGATCTTCCGGATCAGGTATACTACCCCGACGACAACGATACCGAATGCCAGTACGGCAATTAAGCTGATAGCCAGCATGCTTTGCCAGGCGTTACGCAGATTCCAATAACCGATAGCAATAATTAGTGAGACCAGTACCAGTATGATCCCTGCACCAAGGATGAGCCGGGTCTGGATGGTGATTCGTTCGTGGCGTTGTTTTTTCACGGGGATCGGATTTGTTTTATCCTGCATAGTAAATACCTTCGAAATTTACTGGCTTATGATCGGTTTTTTCTTATTCTCCAGACGGATTTGGACTTTAGCCAGGTCTAATGCCTGACCTAGTTCCTGGACAGCGCTTTTCATAACCGATTTAATATCCAGTGAGCTCTGCGTCCGAGTCGATATTTGTCCGATTAAACGCTCGTATTGAGCACGTTGGCGTATTTCTTCCATCAGACGGGCATTCTCAAGAGCCTGTGCAATCTGTGAGACAGCTTTTTCTAAAGTTATATGGTCTTCGGGTTGCCAGGGCTGCTGTTCAGCATCGCGTTGTAATACGATGGATCCCAATAACTGGTCACGGACGGTGATTGGTACTGCCAATTTATACGTCTCTTGTTCAGGTAAGCTTGTCGGTTGCTGGAGGGCCCATTCACCTTCATTAATAGGGGAGGAGACAGGTTCTACACCAAGCCGATTGTAGACATAAGCGCGCGGTCGGGAACCGAGCCGCTGTCGCCACGCTAGACGGGCTTGTTGACCAGAAATTGTCTCCAATTCATTGATAACCCTTTGGCTGGTTTCGATTAAACGTGCGTTTTCAATGGCTAGAGCTATCTGATCCGCCATGATCTGTAAGACTTCCACATCATCCGCTGTAAAGGCTCCGGCTTCAGTTGATTGAACATCAAGGACGCCAATAACGCGCCCATGTACCTTGAGAGGCATTGCCATCTCAGATCGAGTCAGAGGTAGATCGGGATTATTAAAATAGGTGGCATCTGTACCTACATCAACTGCAATCTGGGGTTCTCCGGCTGAGGCTACATGACCAACGATACCAATTGGACCTACTTTTAGTTTATGACCGCGCGCTAACATGCGTTGACCGCCTTCACTATTAGCAGCTTTCAAGATGACATACTCACCGATCTCGTCAATCAGAAATATGCCAGCATGGTAGAAACCGAAGTGGTCAGAGATCAATTGGGTGGTTCGTGTCAGCAAAAGATTAAGATCAAGAATCGCAGATGCCTCGCGAGCAACCTCTGCGGCAGTTTTTAACCCTTGAGTACGTTCAGCAACACGTTGTTCCAGATTAGCCTGGAGAGCGTTTAATTGGTTTAGTAACTCGCTATTATCATGCTGCTGCTGTTTTAATTCCTCTATCAGCATGATGAACTGAGACTGTCGGTTGCCGATGATACCCGCGCATAACACCATTAAAAACGGAACGACATATATGAGATAAATCAAAGGATAAATCTTATGAACATAAATCAGGCTGGTTTGAGTCAAAGGGAGGTGTTGAAAAAAGAGGATCAACAGAATAGAAATAATGGGGAATAGAATTCCAAAGACTATCCCAATAAATGTATATCTAAATGTGACATGTTCATTCACTGAATTTATCTCCATTCACCATAACAGGTCAGCTCTTTACCTCTAATTGGATCAAACCTGCAGAGGCATGCATCGACCGTCCTAATTCAAGAAGAGCGGTGCGTAGAATCGTGTCGACATCTGTGGAGACGCGTAGCTGGCTGGCAATATCTGCGATTAGTCGCTCTTGTGCAACGCGGTATTGTGATTCTTCCAGTAAGCGGTTGTTATGAATTGCGGCTGCAACCTGGGAAGCCAGTGTGATCAATAACTGCTGATCATCTTCGTCAAAGCGGTATTCTTTTTTATAATCCTGGACGATGATGGCACCGATTGGCTCACCACCGACTAGAAGCGGCGCTCCTAGCCAAGATTTCGGAGCATTCCCTTCAAACTTAACACCGAGTTCTTGTGCGTGATTGGAAACGTCTTCGACGATCATCACTGGTTGGCGTGTACGCAGAAGGACAGAAATTAAACCCTCATCAAGAGATGTTGGATCAACAATCTGTTCATTACCCTCCGCGTATAAGTAGGGGATATTTAACATATTTTTGGGTGGCTCGTAGGTAGCTATTAAGAAGTTGACATCACCTAAAATTCGGCTGACCTCATTATGGACTACATGATATAAAGTGTTTAAATCCTTTTCAACCGCAATTACCTGGCTTATCGTGTTCAAGGTTTGTAGAGTAGCCAGGCTTTTTTCCATCTTTTTTAAGGCATATATTTTATCTAATGCCGAAGAGGCCAGTTCAATCAGGCTTATATAAGATTCTAGGGCAGTGCTTGAGAGTTCTAATCCCTCACAGGTCCCGATGATCATCAAGCCATCCAGTTTCCCGCTACGGGTGATCGGGATCAGAGCCAGGCATTTACAATCAAGATCTATCAACCAGCTTTTGAGAACCTGTGGAATATTTAACATCTGGTCTGTTGGCGTCAGGTATAAAGGTGCACCAGACGCCATTAGATTTTCAACTTCTACTGGTGAAATTGGGATCGTACTTCGATGTAGAAAAGTTTCGCTGGCTTTTATAACATGAGAGCCCTGGGGATTATTGACATCGACCACGCGCATCCCATATTGGCCCACCCTCAACACCGCCGAGATATAGGAAGATTGGTGCAAGGTTTGAATCACTGCTTGATAAACCTCATCCGCGGTTTTAGCCTGGGAGAGTTGATGGCTTGCCAGATAGAGGGATTTAATATCATTTATGCTGATCTGGTGTAGCTCTCGTAGGCGGTTGTTTTGGATCGCTGCAGCGATATTATTGGCGAAAGTCTGTAGCATGACCACGGCATCTGCATCAAATGCATTCGGGAGGTTATGCTGCACATCCAGTATGCCGATTAATTTTTCCCCGATCGTAATGGGCAAGATCGCCGCTGATTGGGTAGTGGGTAAAAGATTGTCATCCTCCTCAGATCCGCTTTCGCTGCGGTTAGTCACAACTCGCGTCTGCCTTTGCGCTGCTACCCAACCAATAATCGATTGTGAGCCAACTTCCCACTCCCGTTTATCCACCAACTTTCCCGATAATTCTGAAGTTTCACGGATGACCACATGCTGTCCCGTAACGTCAGCCAGAAAGACGGAAACATGCGAGTAACCTAACTGGTGTGTAATAATTGCGACCACTTGCTGGAGAAGCTCATTGCTATCAGGCGCAGAGATTGCAGTTTGAGAAACATCTGCGATGGTGCGGATCTGCATCAGGCGCCGTTCCAGGTCTAACGAGCGCTGACGGGCGCGTTGTTCAAGCTGGCGATTGGCTTCTCGCAGAGCAGCTTGCAACGAAACAAGCTGTTGAGTTATGACCTGATCGAGAATCTCGCGATCGATTAACCCGAGTTGAATCAGAGCCTGTCCCAGTAAGACCTGCTTACCCTGTGAAAGCATGGTTTGCTGGTAATCCAGGGCACGCTGCAAATCTTCAGGGAGCAGAACCCCAATTTCCTGGAGATATTCCCCCAGCCGGGGTACCAGAACCTCTGGTGAAACTTGTGTCTCAGGTAGTGGTTGCATAGGTATCTCGTGATTAACCTAATTCCCATACCGGCTCTCCTGACAGGATACGGCGGATCTGGTCAGGAAAACGGTCCATATCGAGGGGTTTGCCAAGAAAGCCATCGAATCCGGCCAGGCGGGCTTTATTTAGCTGCTCCATACTGGCCTCGGCTGTAACTGCGATGACCTTCGTCTCTTTTAATTCGGGTGAATCCCGAATTTTCCGCAATGCCCCATAACCGTCTTCGTAGGGGAGCCGGATATCCATCAGGATGAGATCAAGGCGCGGCAGGGTATCCGCGTATTCCACTACCTCATAACCAGATGTCTTCCACTCACAATGAATCCCCATATAACCCAACATACGGGCAATCAGGACAAAATTAGAGACATTGTCCTCAACGACCAGAACGGTGATATCTTTTGGCAGGGATTCTTGGTGGTTGGATTGTGTATACGTGCCCATGTTCGATTGGGCTGTCAGAGTAGAAGGTTTATCTGTCAATGTGATTTGGTCGCTAGCCACGGTTAACCTCTTTTAAGAAATGATTGATAAGTTGGGGGAGGGTATCGACATCGATCGGTTTCTGGATGTAGCCATCGAATCCTGAGCTAAGGATGCGTTCACGATCCCCGCGCATCACGTTGGCGGTTAATGCTACGATTGGAATATCCTTGAGCTTAGGAGATTCTTTCAGTCGATCCGTCAGTGTGTATCCATCCATTTCCGGCATATTAATATCCATTAGAATTAAATCTGGGGTATGAGCTTTAACCACCTCGAGGGCCTGAACCGCATTGGCTGATTCGAGGACATTGAAGCCTTCCGCTTGCAAGATGCGACGAACAAGCAGGCGGTTTTCCGGGTTATCTTCTACACAGAGAATAGTGGATGATGATAGCATATATCACCTGATAAAAGGATTTTAGCAACTGTTGGATAAATACGGCGTACCACCATCATTACAAATTTATTGCATTTATAATTGTTTTTGCAAATTTGTTAGGTATGCAGGGTTAAAAGAAAAAGCTCGCGAGCGCAGCGAGCTTTTTATAAGTTATGGAGCGGGTGATGGGACTCGAACCCACGAATAGTAGCTTGGGAAGCT
>CAZPWU010000012.1:0-2289 GCA_964590325.1 uncultured Anaerolineaceae bacterium
CTTCGGTGTGCTGGAGTGATGTTAGCCGGATACGCTCAGCCAACACCAACACAGTACCCACAGCGGAGGCGTTGTCATTCGCACCCGGAGAATACAGCCCCATGTCGGCAGTGACACCCGTGAACCAACCTATAAAATGGATCGCGACCCAGATCAACCCAATCCATGCAAGGACTGGTTGTTGAAACAATGCCGCCAAGATGTATAAAACCGGTGAAATGACCACCCCACCGATCGCAATTGGAGATAATACGATATAAATAGCCACGAGGAGATCGCTGGCATACCACCACACTGCGCGATGGCTGTCCAAATGGGCAACCAGAACGACCCGCTGTTGGACTTCACCAGCCGGCGGTAGAACGGCGATCACATTCTGGCTGGGACCATGAGGCAGTGAAGTGCGCAGCGGATAATCCTGGAAGGTGAACTTGCGCCACAACACGAATCCGCTAAAGACGAAGGAAAGGATAGATAAAACTGTTGCAGGTAATATTCCGAATGGATGCCGTAACAGCCAATAAGCCGCATGGCCGATCAGGGTAAAGCCAAAGGCCAGCCCTATGAACAGGTTAATCGAGCGCAACCCTATAAAGGGTTGAACATGAACACTAGAAATCCCCAGGGGTATCAATTGCTGGCGCACGTATTCAGCAGCCTGGGCTTCGGCCTGGGTGGCTGAGCCGCGACCGGTTCGGGCCAGCTCCTGGGCGTGGTGGAGGGCACGCAAGCCCCAGGTGGATGAAGTGGAGATGGTCATAAATGAAAATTTTAAGGGATGGTTACTACCCTGGAGTCTATTTTGGGACCGGCGTTCCACCGCTGTGGGTAGAAATGTCTGACGACATCTGGATAATCAGCGACTCTTCCGGAGCCCACCCGACCCTTCCCGCTCCAAAATCCACCTTCCACCAATGGGTGCCTTTAGCCAGTACCCCATTCAGGTTATTAAGGTGGGTCAGGATAACACCGGGGGTGCCTGCCGGGATGGAAGCAAGAGTAGCGTAATTAGTTCCTGGCCCCAGCCGTAGATCAGTAGAGCTGAGTGCAGCGACATTGTCATCCGTCGTAAACTTCGTGGATTTCTCCACTGGCTCAACGACGATCATCATCATCCCATCGGCTACCGGGCGTTCGACAATTGGAGAGGCTGGTTCATTACCAGGTGAGTTCGCAAGGTTAATGGGGGCTGCATCCTGCCCGCTGAGGTCGGTGCCCGACCGATCGACCAGCGGAAGGAATATTTTCGATTTGCAATAGTTGATGTTACAGAAGGTATTATTCATAACCTTCCCATTGATCACCATGGTCGAAGAGCCTCCGCCATCCTGGGCAATGCCTTCCGTAGCCGACAGCGTATCTTGGGCAAAAATCGCCAATTCCTCAATCGTCATGCCTATGCTGGTGTAAGGATCGCGGCCATCCACCACGACGAAGTAGATGTAATCGCTGTTGAACGCGATGGCAGTGCGCGGATGGCGCTCGAGCGCACCCGGTTGGGTGAAAGGCTGGACCACACCCCCCTGCAGGAAGTAGAAATCACCACCCAGGCTGGCATAGGTTTTCGTCCAGCTCAAGTTCAATAGCGTGCTGCAATCAGTCTTGTAGCTTGTGATTTCTTGGGAGATGCCGATCTGTTCACCCAGGTGGACCATAGCGAGCAGTGCGGTACGGGCGGTACCGCTGGCCGAGAGGACGATATGGTCAAAGGGGATCGGCGTCGAACCCTGGTTATCGCGGATATCCCGCACATAGCCAATCGCCATGGCAGGAGTCGGCAGGATCAAGGTTGGACGCATCATCTCGACCAGCACCTCAAGGCCGTTATTGTCGGTTTTGGTATTGGCGTCGTATTGGGGAGTGTAGATAATGAGCTGGTCATTCTCGCGCGGGACGTTGATCCCGTCGAAAAGCTGGGTACCGCCCGCTGTAACGAAAGTGACGATTTGCTTATCGGGGTTGTGGTCGACGCACTGACCGATGAAAGCGCTGCGGTCAAGCTTCCAGGCAAAGCCCGTAGTCCCACCCAGGTCATCGAACCGCTTGGCGTACCATCCCGAGTTCACTATGCCATTCTGGGGAATACCCGTGGTCATGTTGTAATAAAAGCCGTTGATAGCAACTGCAACCTTGTTTCGGGCACCCCAAGACCCATTTACAGACCCATCCCAATAGTTGATCGCCTCGTCGTAGCGGGCCGCCATCCCGCGCACGGTTTCCATGGCGCCAGACAACTTGCCCTGGGCGAGGCTGCTATCGATGGTCACGTTGAGATTACTGCGATCCATG
>CAZPWU010000012.1:2389-12964 GCA_964590325.1 uncultured Anaerolineaceae bacterium
CTTGCCCTGGGCGAGGCTGCTATCGATGGTCACGTTGAGATTACTGCGATCCATGCGGGCGACGTACACATTATTCGGAGCCGGCAGGTGAAACTCCTGATACGCGATCCCCGGGGCGACAATTTGCCATGGATCGGGCGCGTCCTGCATGGCGAGTGCAGATAGCGAAAGCGCCAGGGCAACAAAAGCAAATCCTGCGATCAGTTTTCGTATCATCTTATCAACCTAATATAACACCTTTACTTCTACGACGCACCTCATTCAAGAGACTTTTTACCTCCCTAACCCCTAATACCAATACAACCATTCCATAAGCCAATAACCCGATGACCAGACCTGCGCTCACCACCAGCCAGGCTGGCTGCTCCCCAGTACGGCTTAACCAGAACCACACGCCACAAGACATCAGCAGGGTTGCCACACCGGCTTGCAGACCTCCAGCCAGGATACTGCGCCCCTCCAGACCGTCCAACCTGCGCCGCATGAGCACCAGCAGCCCGACGGTTTCCAGACCAGTCGCCAGCGAATTAGCCAGCGCCAAGCCACCATGGGGTGGCCAACCCAGACGGGTGAACAGAGCCGAAAAGGTTATGCTGAAAATGACGTTGAGGCTCATCGCCGCTACGCCCACCAGGACAGGGGTCTTCGTGTCGTGCAGGGCGTAGAAAGCCCGTGAGAGGATCTCCACCAGCGAGTGACCTACCAAACCTACTGAATACCACAACAACGCCCACGCCACCAGCTCAGTGGAATGGAAGTCAAATTTACCAGATTGGAAAAGTAAAGTGACAATTGGCTGGCGCAGTAATATTAACCCCAATGAGGCAGGCAGCGAAAGAAGCAGAATGCTACGTAAGGTGACTGCCAGGGATGAGCGCATCTGGCTATATTCGCCACGCGCCACTTGGGCTGAAAAAGTCGGTAAAGCGGCGATAGCAATGGATTGAGCGATGACCACCTGCGGCATGGAAACGATCATCCAGGCCATGGTGATTGCCGTCAGGCTGCCCTCTGGCTGGAGTGAAGCCAGGATCGTATTCACCAGCACGTTTAACTGGACGACTGCCACCCCCAATAAGCGCGGCGCCATCAGGATGCCCACCTGACGTACTGCCAGGAAATGCAATCCTAATGTAGTGAAATATTGCCCTCCCAGTTTTACCATGCTGGGCAATTGGATCGCCAGGTGCAATCCTGCTCCCAAGACCACACCCCACGCCAACCCGTAAATCCCCCATTGGGGGACAAAAAATAGCACACCCAGGATCATACCGGTCCAGTACATGGTCGGGGCCAGGGCCGGCCATATAAACACCTGGTGAGCGTTCAAGATTCCCATGAGCAAGCCGCTGATCCCAAAAATTACAGGCGCCAGCAGCATAACGCGCAAGAGTGAGGCGGTCAAAGCTTGCTGTTCAGGTACAAAACCGGGAGCCAGGATGTACCTCACGATTGTAGGGGCAAATAATGCAGCGAGAGCGCTGGTGACTATCAGGAGTATAAAGATCAAGTTGCCGATTGCTGAAGCCAACCGCCAGGCGCCTGACCGGTCATTACGCGTCAAAAAGCCGGTAAAAGTGGGTAGAAACGCTGAAGCTAATGCACCCCCAGCTATTAAATTAAAAATCAGATCGGTAAGTTTAGAAGCAGCATTGAAGGCATCGATCTCCGCACCCGTGCCGAAGGCGCGTGAAACCAGGATCTGACGTACCAACCCCACCAGGTTGCTCAGCACAAAAGCAGCCATGACCGTGCTTGCTGCCCGTGCAATCTGGCGGTTAGCTGTCGCGACGGTATCCACGAGGGCATTATATCAGTTTAAAATTTCTACCAAATCGGTATGATATAATCCCGCCATGAACAGATCCGCCTCGACACGTGTGCAGAAAAATGAAACTGGGGTAATAAAATTTACTCCTGCTTACGCGGCTTTGATTACTCTTGGATTTATACTCGGGATAGGCGTCGGATACCTGGCCTGGGGTCGCAGCCCGAAAGCGGTTGCCATGGTTCAAGCCACCGCAACCCCCCGACAGGCTGCTCAAGCAGCTACCCAAACCGGCCAACCGCAGCATGTCAAACGCTATGATGTGCCGGTGGAAAATGACTTTGTTTTGGGTCCAACCAACGCCCCAATCACGATCATTGAATTCAGCGATTACGAGTGCCCTTACTGCCGGAAATGGCAGAATGAAGTCATGGGACCCCTCATGGATGCTTTCCCGGGCCAAATACGCTTTGTTTACCGCGATTTTCCGCTCACCAACATGCACCTCTATGCGGAGCCAGCTGCTGAAGCTGCCGACTGCGCCGGTGAGCAGGGCAAGTATTATGAGTACCACGATAAGCTATTCGGCGGGGAATACCAGCTAGGGGTAGACGCTTTCGATAAATATGCCAGCGAAATTAGCCTGGATAAAGCGAAATTCGATGAATGCTTGAGCAGTCATCGCTACCAAGATGAGGTGCAAGCCGATTTGGATTATGCAGCTAACCTGGGTGTGCAGTCCACCCCCACATTTTTCATCAACGGTATCGCGGTCGTAGGTGCGCAACCGTTCGAAGTCTTCAAAGAAATTGTTGGTAAAGAATTAGCAGGTCAGATCCCGTAATTACCATCACAGTCGATATTATAAAAAGTGACCCAACCCCTTGACTTTCAATCCATCATTATGACCCTGCAGCATTTCTGGGCTGATCAAGGCTGCTTAATCTGGCAACCGTACTACACCCAGGTAGGGGCGGGAACCATGAATCCGGCTACCTTCCTGCGCGTCCTGGGCCCTGAGCCATGGAAGGTGGCCTACGTTGAGCCCTCCATACGTCCCGATGACGCGCGTTACGGCGAGAACCCAAACCGGATGCAGATGCACTACCAGTTCCAGGTCATCCTCAAGCCAGACCCTGGTAATCCGCAGGAGCTTTACTTAAAATCACTCAAAGCCTTGGGGATCGACCCGCGCCAGCATGACATCCGCTTTGTAGAGGATGAATGGAACCAGCCTGCCCTGGGAGCCTGGGGCCTGGGATGGGAGGTCTGGCTGGATGGGCAGGAGATCACTCAGTTTACCTATTTCCAACAGGCTGGTGGTCAGATGCTCGACCCGGTCTCGGTGGAAATGACTTACGGGTTGGATCGTATCGCTATTTCGATACAGCGCGTGAATGGGTTCACTGAAATCCGCTGGAATGACGGGCTGACCAGTGGGGATGTTAACCTGCAAGCTGAACAAGAGCATAGCAAATATTATTTCGAAATCGCTGATGTCAATCGTTTACGCCAGATGTACGACCTGTACGATGCCGAAGCGCGCGCCTGCCTGACCAAAGGCCTGGTGCTGCCGGCTCACGATTATATTCTCAAGTGTTCACATGCTTTCAATGTGATGGATGCGCATGGCGCTATCGGCGTCACTGAACGTCAGGCGTATTTTGGCCGTATGCGAGATCTGGCACGCCAGGTCTCTGAAGCCTACCTGGAGCAGAGGCAGAGGTTGGAGTATCCCTGGTTAAAGGACAGCGATTCGAGAGTTGAGAGCCGAAGATTGTCCAACCAATCGCACCTGTCTCCAATGCAATTTACAACTCTCGAATCTCAAGTCTCTCATCCTCTTCTCTTTGAAATCGGTACCGAAGAACTCCCTGCCGGGGATCTGGATGCAGCCCTGGAGCAGTTGCGTACCCATGTACCGGCGATGCTGGCTGAGCTGCACCTCCAGCATGGTGATATCAATGTCATAGGGACACCGCGCCGATTGGTCGTATTCGTCGAGGAGCTTTCGCCACGCCAGCCTGATGTAGAGCAAGTGGTTAAAGGTCCCCCCGCCGAACGTGCATTCGACCTTCTCGGGCAGCCCACCAAGGCCGGCGAAGGCTTTGCACGCAGCAAAGGCCTGGCAGTGAGAGACTTGCAGGAGCGTGAGATGGACGGAGGACGCTATGTCGTTGCTGTCCTACGCCAGGCCGGTCGCCCGGCAGCCGTTGTGCTGGCAGAAGCCCTCCCAGGTCTGGTTGCCACATTAAGCTTCGATAAATCGATGCGCTGGAACAGCAGCAATGTCTACTTTTCACGACCCATCCGCTGGCTGTTGGCCCTCTACGGTGACCAGGTCATCCCCTTCGAGTACGCCGGGCTGCAATCCAACAATAAAACTCGCGGCCTGCGCTTCATTCAGCCAGAAGAAATCGTGGTCCAGAAACCTGCCGATTACTTTACCGCCCTGGCTGAACAGGGTATCCTCTTAGACCCACCTGAGCGTCAAAAACGCATACAATCGCAGATCGACTTGCTGGCCTCCCAAGTCAAGGGAAACATCGCCGTCGATCCGGCGCTTCTGGCTGAAGTCGCTAACCTGGTTGAAGCACCCACGGCGCTGCGCGGCTCTTTCGATCCCGCACACCTGCATTTGCCCCGCGAGGTGCTCATCTCAGTAATGAAAAAACACCAACGCTACTTTCCCGTCCAACATCTTCCCTCTCGCTCTCGTAGTGGGAAGGGGAATTCTCTCCTGCCCTACTTCATTACCGTAGCAAATAAACCCATTGACGATACCTCACCTGATACATCCTCACCGGGAAAATTCGATTTAATAGTCGAAGGTAACGAGCTTGTCATCCGTGCCCGTTTTACAGATGCTGACTTTTTCGTGAAAGATGACATGAAACACCCGCTGACGAATTTCCTGCCCCGTTTGGGGACGCTGACATTCCAGGTGAAGCTCGGTTCTATGCTTGATAAAACCCACCGTATCACCGACCTGGTTGGAATGCTGGCCTCTGGGATTGGACTTAACCCTGACGACACCTCCGCGGCCCAGCGCGCGGCTGAACTGTGCAAGGCCGACCTCGCAACAAAAATGGTCGTGGATATGACCTCCCTTCAGGGCATCATAGGACGATATTACGCCTTACATTCGGGTGAAAGTGAAGCTGTTGCGACCGCCATCTTCGAGCATTATTTACCGCGCTTCGCCGGAGATGACCTGCCGCAGACCCTACCGGGGTTGGCTGTCAGCCTGTGTGATCGTCTGGACACACTGGTGGGGCTGTTCGCAGCGGGATTAGCCCCTACCGGGGCGAAGGATCCGTTTGCTCAACGGCGTGCTGCCCTGGGGTTGATGCAGTGCCTGATCTCCCATGACCTGGACTTCGACCTGCGTTCAGCTCTACAGGCTACCGCCTCCTGCCTGCCCATCCCTGCCAGCGACGAAATCCTGGCTGCCTGCCTGGCATTTATTATTGAGCGCTTACGAAATTTGCTCCTGGAACAGGGCAGCCGTTACGATGTGGTTGATGCTGTGCTCGAGGCCCAGGGTTATAACCCGGCCCGGGCTGCCCGCGCCATAACCGAGCTATCCGCCTGGGTGAGGCGTCCTGACTGGCACACCATCTTACCTGCTTACGCGCGCTGCGTTCGTATTACCCGCGACCAACAAGAGCGTTATCCAGTCAATACAGAGGCTTTTCGCGAGCCCGATGAAAGCCAGCTCTATGCAGCTTTGCAGACCGCCGAGGTGGGGTCTCGAGCACCTGGTTCGGTGAACGATTTTCTCAATGCCTTCCTGCCCATGATCCCCACTATCGACCGTTTCTTCGATACCGTGCTGGTGATGGACGAAAACCCCGGTCTAAGACAGAACCGCCTGGGCTTGCTTCAGCGCATTGCCGCGTTAGCTGAGGATGTGGCAGATATGTCTCGATTAGAGGGCTTCTAATAAAGCCGGCTCGTCCCCGTTATACATTCTAAGCTGCGGCCAACGGCGGACAATCCACCCGACGGCAATAATACAACCCACACCACCGCTGACGATGGCAAATGGTGCGCCAAAAAGTTGAGCTACCAGCCCGGCCTCAATCTCCCCCAACTGCGGACCACCTTGAAAGAATATCTGGTTAATGCTGGTCATACGACCGCGGATATAATCGGGTGTCTGCAACTGGCGGATGGTATTGCGGATAATGGTGCTGACCGTATCCGCCGCGCCGACGAATGACAGGACTATCATCGCCATGATGAAGCTATTCGCCAGGCCGAAAACAATTGTTGCCAACCCAAAAATAACCACCGATACCAGGAAGACAGGTCCCTGCCGACGGATCTGGTCAATCTGTGAGACAATCAATCCTGCGATGACTGCCCCGATGGATTGCGCAGCCGATAGCCACCCGTAAGCCACCACATCGACATGCAGCACATCCCGGGCGATGATCGGCATCAGCGTGTTAGCCGAGGCAAAGAAGGTGGCGAAAAATCCAGGATCATAGTCGAAAAAATCACCGGACGGGATAAGATGAAACGCACACCTAGGCAATCACCAGACCACCCAGGGCCGGGCCAACGATAGTACCTGCCTGAGATGCGATCGACTGCAAGCTGAATGCGTTGGATAAATCGTTAGCAGGCACCAGGTTAGGCACGAGTGCCTGACGAGCCGGCAGGTCAAATGAAACCGCTACAGCCTGGATGGCGGTCAGGGCATAAATTTGCCATAGTGTGATTTGCTCAAAAAAGGTCAGTAATGACAATACCAAAGCGACCAACGCCATGACGCTCTGGGTGAGAAATAAAACCTTCCTGCGGTCGGCTGCATCGGCAACTGCACCACCCACGAGTGAGAATACGATGACAGGCAGGATACGCGCCAGGCCGATCCCACCCAGGGCGATAGGCTGGTCTGTAAGGCTACGAATATGCCATAACAGGGCTGCAACCTGCATCTGTGAGCCGGCAATCGAGATCATTAATCCGAGCCACAATAGCATAAAACGACGATGGTGGAGTGCAGGGGGAATATGCATCTTGAATGGAAACCCAGTGGTAAAAAGAGTAATCAGTGAATAGTTATCAGTTTTCTGCTATCTGTCATCGATTTGATGATTTATAAATTATTCACTGACTGATGTTCACAGGTCATCGATGATTGACCTAAGTCCCCCAATCGCGCAGGTATAGGAAATCGTAACCGACAGTGCGGTTGGTCAATTTGGCAATGGGAGGCAACACACGCTTAAAATGGTTGCGCCGCACGCGTTCAACGACCGCTCGCACGAATTGTTCCGCAAAACCGGCTGCTACACAATCGGGCGGGCTGTAGCGCTGGTCTACCAACAGGTACAGAAGTTTGTCGACTTCTTCATAGGTAAAGCCCAGCTCACCCTCATCCGTTTGACCCACCCATAAATCAGCAGTAGGCGGCTTTTGGATGATAATCTCCGGGATGCCCACAGCTCGCGCGAGCTGCCGGACTTGCGTCTTGTAGAGATCACCCAAGGGGTTTAAAGCACAAGCTGAATCACCGTATAGCGTCGTGTACCCTAACAGGATCTCGGTCTTATTCCCAGTACCAATCGGCAGACCGTGAAAAGCCTCCGATTGATCATACAACACAATCATCCGTGCACGAGCCATAATGTTGCCGCGCCGCATAGGAGATATATCAGGAAAACGTTCTAAGAGAGGATCTACCATCTCAGTAATCGGGATAGTGATTGACTGCAATCCGAGGGTATCGATCACCAATTGGGCATGTTCCAGGGAATCCACCGAAGACGACCGATAAGGCGCACGTACAGCCAGGATGTTATCAGGGCCGATCGCTTTGGCTGCCAGGTGACAGGCAAGTGATGAATCAATCCCACCTGAAAGGTTTATGACGGCACGTGAATAACCGACGCGCTGGATCTCACTGCGTATAAATCCAGTCAGGATTTGGCAAGCCAGGTCAGTATTAATGGTGAGGGAAAGGTCAAGCATAGATAAAAAGGCAATTTGGTAATAAGGGATCAGGTAATCGTGTTATCAGGTAGTAATTCCAGAATGGCCTCGTTATTATACCCCTGGCTCGGGTTCGCCTAAAATACGCTTCATCTCACGCATCACCAGGGCAGTACGTTCATCGCGCAGCATGGGCAGGCGGGCGCGCGTACGGTGTAACTGATTGAGGTCAATCTCGCCCAGGGTAAGGGCTTCCTCCTGATACGGCCCATTGACAATGAGATCGCCGTTTGGGTCAAAGAGGGTAGATCCACCCCAGAAGTTGAGCCCGTCTTCATAGCCAACGCGGTTGGCATGGGCTACGAAGGCGGTGAACAGGCTGGCATAGGCGCGGTTGATTTGCTCGACCCAACGCGCCGATTCGAGCTGGGGTTCAGAGGTCAACCCCCGTCCTGGGGAGGCTGAGGTAAATAGAAATGTGTCCGCTCCGTCCAGCCAGAGCAGGTAAGGTGGGGAGGCGTGCCAGAAATCCTCACAGATCAGGATACCCATGCGTCCAAAGCGTGTATCGAACGCGCGGATGGCATCCCCCCAGGCAAAGAAACGCCCTTCATCAAACAAGCCATAAGTAGGCAAGTAAACTTTATGATGGATATGCAGAACCTCACCACTCGATAAGTACGCTGCAGAGATAAAAAACCGGTGGCGCTGGTCTTCGTCTACAAAACCGACCACCAGGTCGAGGTTATGAGAAGCCTCCAACAGCCTTCGAAAAATAACATCGTCCACATTCGGGTGATGGGCAACTGCTGAGGCCAGGTCCTGCAAGACATAACCAGTCAGGGACAGCTCAGGAAAAACGAGCAAGTCTGCACCGGAGGCGTGCGCCTCTTTAACCAGAGATAAATGCTTTTCCAAGTTGGCATCCACATCTCCCAGGCAGGTATTGATTTGTGCCAGAGCAATGGTTAATTTCATGTCAGAATCCTTTTATTTTTTCTTGCGTCCCTCGTATTTCTTATGTAATGTTTCAGTGTTGAATATATTAATAAGAGCAATACCAGACTGATCAGACCCAACGCTCCCCAGGTATCCAGACGCTGACCACGCCATATAGGGATTGGGTCACCCCGTAGATACGACAGGCAGAATAGCTCCAATGACAGCCCAAGCAGTCCCAGGCCGGCTGCCTTCCCAGGTACCTCGGTTCGACTTCTGGCAGGACCTCGCTGCAGGCGTTCAATCGCCCAGAAAATCCCCAGCGTCGACAATGCCCCGAGGAGCTGCACTGGGAATCGTGGAGCTACGGTGCCCATTTCATCCTGAGCTGGTATCCCCCACCAGTCTTTTACTATTACACCATAGGCATACCCAGACAGCCAGCAAGCCAACCAAGCAGCTACCGTAATCGCTATGGCCAGGGGTAACAAGGCATCCGCCAGCAATCCGACCCGCTGCCGAGTGGTACCAGCGACCAAAACAAGCGTTAATCCTGATCCTACAAGCATTCCAATTCCCGATAATCCACCCAACCATACCTGTGGGATTTCGATCGGGTGAGCCTGATAATAAGGCCAGTTTCCAGCCACATATACTGCCCGGCTGCCCAGGAGACCTCCTAAGAGAACCCAAAGGCTGATATCGAATAATTGAGCAGCTTGCTTCTGGGGAGCTTGCCAGGTAACCCATACAAGCCCAAGGGCAACTCCAATTCCAATAATTATTGAAAAGGTTAGCATTTTTCCAAATCGTTTAACCCATTGATGATAGTTAATCATACCATGGTAAGGTATCGGATGTGGGGTTGTGAGCGTGCGCACGCACGCTCACAACCCCACAGCCGATTATCCATCACGGCAATTCCCAATGAGCCTTCATGATGTTTGCTTTGCAAATAGGATAGATGTATAATGAGACACAGCGAGTCAGCGGATGGTAAATGAACCGCGTGTCCCTAAAACGTGGCATTTTTTACCGTACTGCCCGGAAGGAGCCTCATTATGACCATTTTCCAAGACCCAAATATCATGTATATACTGCTGACCGGCGGTTTCTTGCTGATTTTTCTGGCAATCATCACACCGGGTACAGGGCTGCTTGAATTAGGGGCAGTTTTCGTTTTCATCCTGGCAGGATATGGGATTTACACAAATAACCTACCGATCAACCTGTGGGCGTTGGTAATATTGGTGGTCGGGGTTATCCCATTTTTGGTGGCAGTACGTACATCGAGGCAGTTAATCTTCCTCGTGGTTGCCATCGTGGCGTTTGCGATCGGTTCAGCGTATCTCTTCCAGGGTCAGGCCTGGTGGGAGCCGGGTGTAAATCCAATACTGGCGCTGGTGATATCCGGTCTCATTGGCTCCTATTTATGGATTGCTTTCCGCAAGGCGTTTGAAGCTGAAGCGAGAATGCCAGTCCACAACCTGGAGGCCTTAATTGGCCAAGTCGGCGAGTCCAAGACCAACGTCGAGATGGATGGTGCTGTCCAGGTGGGTGGACAATTGTGGAGTGCGTGTAGTAAAGCCCGTATCCCTGCCGGCTCGAGGGTACGCGTGGTGGCACGGGAAGGCTTTATCCTTGAGGTTGAACAAGTCCAGGGATAGTGTCAGTTTATGATTTAAATGCCCGAGTCCGCTTGTTAAGTGTTCTCAAGGAAGTTAAAAAAACGTAATCGTTAAGGCTGAGCCATGAGTTTTAATAGCCAGCCTGTCATACGAAGGTTTATACATAATCCAATCACCATAACTCAATAAGGAGGTTTAACGTGATAGCTACTCAAACTGTTGTTCTTTGCCTGGTGGGAGCGGTCTTAATCGTAGGCGCTATCATACTGGTCAGCGCCATCAAAATTGTCCCGG
>CAZPWU010000013.1:0-12725 GCA_964590325.1 uncultured Anaerolineaceae bacterium
TTTCGTTGTTAAAATTCTCTCCGACTCCTTTCTGTGTCATGGACGAAGTGGATGCCATGCTGGACGAGGTGAATGTGAGCCGTTTCCGGGAGCTGTTGAGGGAGCTCAGCCAGAGCACCCAGTTCGTCATCATCACCCATAACCGCAACACCGTCCAGGCTGCCGATGTGATCTATGGGGTGACGATGGGTCACGACTCTGCCAGCCAGGTGATCAGCTTGAAGATGGATGAAGTGGAGCAGGCGGTTTAGGAAATTATATACAAAAAACAAGGTTCTCGGGAGCATCGATCCCGAGAACCTTGTTTTTTGATAAATGATTACTGCCCAGAGGGAACAGCCGCATCAACCTGTGAGGTCACCGCTGGTACAGACGGGACGATCTGCTTCCAGAAGTCAAATGTTTCCACTTTACCGGAATCGCGCTGCTGGGTTACCCAATCCTGGAAGTTCTGCTGTAGCAACTGGCTGTACTGGGTCTCGGTGAGAGATCGGTTTTCGTGCCCAAGGACTTGGATGATGTGCCAACCATAGGTCGTCTGGATGGGCTGGCTGATCTCACCCACTTTGAGGCTGAACGCCGCATTTGCAAACTCAGGGATCATGGCACTTTTTGCAAACCAGCCCAAGTCACCACCTTGATCCTTTGTCCCGGTATCGGTGGAGGATTCCTTGGCTAGTTTTCCAAAGTCCTGACCCTCGTCCAAACGCAGGCGCAAATCTTTAGCGGTCGCCTCATCGTTGACCAGGATATGGCGTGCCCAGACCTGTTCCTGATCGTGTGGCGTACCTGCGGTGACGGCGTCCAACACCTTTTTCTGGTAGAGCTGGCTTTCAATGATATAACGGAATTCAGACTCGGGGATATTGAGACTCTTAGAGATATTTTGTACCGTGGTCTTGTAATTGTTATTAAAGGCATCCAGGGTATAGGGCGTTGCCGTGGCGGTGGGTGTGAGCACCTGAGTAGGTGTGGGGGTAAATTGTGGAAAAGGAGTTACTGTAGCGGTCGCGGTGGGAGTCATGGTTGGCGTAGGGGACACCAGAGCCAATTGGGTCGCAGAGAGGGTTGGCTCAACCAGCGGTGGCGATGTGGGGGATGGAGTCGGTGTCTCGTTGGCAAAGTAACCGAACTGCTCCTGGATATAAGTGTCCAACTCCTGGGCACTGACGGTGATCGCGCGGCGCTTGGCTTCCTGGCGGATCAAGCGATCTTCGATCAAACTGTCCAGAACCTGCCCACCCAGGGTCACCGGATCGAGCTGAGAGGTGATCTGGTCCAGGTACTGCTGGATATACTGTTGCGACTGTGGATCGCTGCCAAACATTTGTCCGAGCTGCAGATACTGGTCATATTGTTGGACGAGTTGCCCGCGGATATAGCGGACGTTCTCCTCGAACTCACGGGCTGAGATTTTATCGCCGTTAACAATAGCAACCGGTTTTGCTGGCTCAAGGACATTCTGCTGCAGGATCCCGTAGCCAATTGAGCCAACCACGAGCAGGATAATTGCAATGCTGCCGATGACGATATAGCGCGTCTGCCTTCTCTCACGTTCGATGCGCGCCAGGTGTTTTTTGGAGATTATTTTTTGGCGTGGGGTTTTAGGCATATTCTATTAACGGGGTACTTCACCCTTGAAAGGTAATAGTGCCAGATGACGGGCGCGCTTGATAGCGACCGCCAGCTCGCGTTGGTGTTTGGCACATGCGCCGGTCTGGCGACGGGGGCGTATTTTGCCATCTTCGGAGACATAGCGCCGCAGCAGCTCAGCCTGCTTATAGTCAATAGTAACGCTGTGATCCGTGCAGAATTGGCAGACGCGCGGTTGGGCATAAAACCGCCGTGGACCCTCCTGGGTCTCGGTGTATGGATTCTGGTTGCTCAAGGTCATCTACTCCTTGTTATGGTAATGATGAAATGATTAGATCGTATATATCCTAGAAGGGAAATTCGTCTTCTTCGGCAGCTTCACCTTCGGAAGGCGCCTCGGTTGGTTCGCGGCGCTCACCGAGCAAGATCATCTCGTTGGCGACGATCTCGGTTGTGGTGTGCTTGACGCCCTCGGCGTCATCCCAATGACGGGTCTGCAGTCGTCCTTCAATATAGACCTGCTGCCCCTTGGTGAGGTATTCTTTACAGATCTCGGCCAGGCTGCCCCAGGCTACCACATTGAACCACTCGGTCTCTGTACGCCGCTCACCCTCCGAAGTGTTCCATGTCCGGCTAGTCGCCACGCTGAAGGTGGTCACCGGACGACCGGAGGGAGTATAGCGCATCTCGGGATCTCGCCCGAGACGCCCGATTATCAATACCTTGTTGAGGCCTCGACTCATTTCAAGCTCCTAGTTCTATGTAACTTTATATCGCAGTAATCAAAAAGCGCATGACGGGTTCCAGGAAGCGCAGGTTGCGCTCCAACTGGGTGCCAAAGGTGGGGGGCATCTGGGTTTTCATCAGCACATACTGGCCTTCTTTTTGCTTGCGGATGGCGTAGGCCAGTTTACGCCTGCCCCAAAAGTCAACCTTCGAGACGACCCCGCCGGCTTCGGTGATCCAACCCTTGACCCTTTCGACGACCTCGTTAAAAGCGGTCTCGTCCAGGTCGGGGTGGACGATGAAGACGAGCTCATATTCACGCATGGTGAGGGGATTCCTCCTTTCCACGGGATTGCCCCTGGACAGTGCCGGGCGGTCTGCCGGTGGCGGAAAGCAAGCCACACACTGCGTGGCCTGGCAATCAGCGCGTAAGTTTAGCACAAAGGGGGGGATTTGCAAAGGGATAGTGAAAAAAAATTAATAAAATCCCCAATCTCTTGCTGCCCCCTCGTCCATCATGGAGAAGTCCCACATCTCCATGCCAAACTCGATGGTCACCGGGACTTTTAAAGCACTCTCTGCCTTTTGTCGGGCAGTCTCGAGCAGGGCTGGCCCGTAAGGGCAGAAGGGGGTAGTCAGGATCATGGTCAGAAAAGCCTGCTCCTGGTCGATGCGCAGGTTTCGCACCAGGCCCAATTCGATAATATTCAAACCAATCTCGGGGTCGTTGATCTCCTGCATGGCCTCCTTGAAAGGCTCGATGAGTTCGGGATGGGTGCTCTCCACATCCCAGGTGACTTTGGGTTGAGCTTTATCGTTCATGAAGAGTTCTCCTGCGCGGCAGGGTTGGAGACCACGTAAGTGCAGTAACTATCCCCGTTTAAGACGCATTTAACTTTCTCAGCCGGGACAGATAGGACAGAAGAAATGAGAGTCTGGTCGACAAAGCATACCTCGGGGTGGTTTTGACCGACGTAATAATAAGGGCAGCTGGCCTCATGGATCTCATACTGGTTGCCGTGGCGTTCCCATTCGATATTGAACCCCTCCTTGTCCAGGAATTTTTTCATCAAGACCAGGCGCTCTTCCATGGGCAGGGATTCCATTTCAGTGCTGGAGGTGTAATCGCGTGCCAGGTCAGTTGCCATCTGGGCGAACAATTTACTGACCATGACTTCGGGCATGGTCTCTTTGAGACGCTCGAGCAGGCGGATGGTCAGGCGTACGTAGCGGGTCGGGAAATGCTCCATGCCGGCTTCCGTCAGGAAGTAGACGCGCCGGGGTCGTCCCACGCCGTGCCGCTCCTCTTCGGAGCCTACCAAGCCATCGGCTTGCAGGCTGGCTATATGATGGCGTACAGAGATGGGGTTAATACCTACTGCCTCTGCCAGCTCGATGATAGTCGAACGCGGGTGTGACAGTAAGATCTTTAATACTTGCTCGCGGGTATTTACCATGGATTTTTATATAAATAATAGTTGAGACAATCATTCTCGCGCAATAGAGTATACCAATAACCGGTATTTCTGTCAATATTTACAATATATATCATAAATATTGACATATCATCTAAAGCGTGCTATAATTCCGCCGGTTTACGAGAGGCCACCGGATGACTGCTATCAGCCATTCGGTCCACTCTTGAGAAAGACAACCCCCTAGATAAAGACCATCCACGAAGGAGAATCATTCAATGTCCGAATTGGTAATCCGAGGTTTGTACGTCAATATCGGTGATAAGGAAATCCTTAAAGGTGTTGACCTGACCGTCAGGCAGGGCGAGGTGCATGCTTTAATGGGCCCCAATGGCACCGGCAAATCTACCCTAGCCTATACCTTGATGGGTCATCCATCTTATAAGGTGACGCAGGGTGAGGTATTGTTTAAGGATATGAATGTACTCGAGCTGAAGCCGGATGAACGTTCACGCCTGGGTATCTTCCTGGCTTTCCAATACCCGGTGGCCATCTCGGGCGTGTCGATGGCAAACTTCTTACGCACAGCCATGAACGCCCGTCGTAAAGCTGCCAACCCTGAGGATAAGGGTATCCAAATCCCGGAGTTCCGAAAGCTGCTCAAGGAACGGATGGAGCTATTAAAGATGGACAGTTCCTTCGCTGGGCGGTATCTTAACGACGGTTTTTCGGGTGGTGAGAAGAAGCGGGCCGAGATCTTGCAGATGGCAACCCTTAAGCCGGAGATCGCCATCCTGGATGAGACCGACTCCGGTCTGGATATCGACGCCCTGCGTATCGTATCCGAGGGCGTTAATGCGCTGCGCGGCCCGGACCTGGGTGTGTTATTAATCACTCATTATCAGCGCATCTTGAATTATATTAAGCCGGATTATGTCCACATCCTGATGGACGGTCGTATTGTCGAATCAGGTGGTCCAGAGCTGGCACTGCACCTGGAAGAGCATGGCTATGAGTGGCTGCGTGAGAAAGAGGCCTTGACAGTCTGATGAGACGACTTCTTTATCGGTAGGAGGTATATGATGAGCTCTGATGCTGCAATGTTGGAAAGTATTGGTGATTACAAATATGGCTTCAAAGATCCTGATACTTCCGTGTTTAAATCCCACAAGGGATTGAATCGGGAGGGCGTTGAACAGATTTCATACATGAAGGGCGAACCACAATGGATGTTGGAGTTCCGCCTGAAGGCTCTGGACCATTTCATGAAACGGCCCATGCCCGCCTGGGGTGGGGACCTCGCCAAGCTAAACCTGGATGATATCTTCTACTACGTCAAGCCAGCCGAAACGGAGAGTAAATCCTGGGATGATGTTCCCGAGACGATCAAGAGAACCTTCGATAAATTGGGTATCCCCGAGGCTGAACGTAAGTTCCTGGCAGGTGTTGGCGCCCAGTACGAGTCGGAGATGGTCTATCATAATATCCATGAAAACCTTGAGAAGCTGGGTGTCATCTTCGTCAGCATCGAGGATGGTCTGCGCAAGTATCCTGACCTGTTCCGCGAGTATTTTAGCACCGTTATCCCGATCGAAGATAACAAGTTTGCAGCCCTGAACAGTGCAGTCTGGTCGGGGGGATCGTTCATCTACGTCCCGAAAGGGATCAAGGTGGAGCTCCCTCTCCAGGCCTATTTCCGGCTTAATGTCGCCAATATCGGACAATTTGAGCGCACCCTGATCATCGCCGACGAAGGTGCCCAGGTGCACTATGTGGAAGGTTGCACTGCACCGATCTACACTACTGACTCATTACATAGCGGGGTGATCGAGATCGTGGTCAAGAAGGGCGCTCGCGTGCGATACACCACCATCCAGAACTGGTCCACCAATGTCTACAACCTGGTCACCCAGCGCGCCATGGTCAATGAGGGCGCAACAATGGAGTGGGTAGACGCCAACCTGGGGTCAAAGCTGACCATGAAATATCCCTCCTGCTATCTGATCGGCCCTGGAGCGCACGGTGAGATCCTCTCGATGGCTTTTGCCGGGCCCGGGCAACATCAGGATACGGGTGGCAAAGCAGTCCACATCGCTCCACACACCAGCAGTAAAATAACATCTAAATCCATCAGCAGAGGCGGTGGGCGCACCTCTTACCGCGGCCTGCTCAAGGTCTATAAAGGTGCTGAAGACGTACGTTCTAATGTCGTCTGTGATGCCCTGCTGCTGGATCCCAAATCTCGCTCGGATACCTACCCGTATATCGAGATCGACGAGGAAGATGTCACCGTCGGTCATGAAGCGACGGTCTCAAAGGTAGGTGAGGAGCAGCTCTTTTACCTGATGAGCCGCGGTCTGAGCGAGGAGGCGGCTACCACTATGGTGGTTTCCGGTTTTATCGAACCGCTGGTCAAGGAGTTACCGATGGAGTATGCGATTGAAATGAACCGGCTGATCCAGCTACAAATGTCAGGATCTGTAGGTTAATATGGCAACACGTACTGTTGTAACCCGTACACGCCGGGTCGAACCGGCTGGACCGCAGACCTTCACATTCACCCGTGAGATGATCCCTGCCCTGTCAGGAATGGTAGAGGTCCCTGAATTCCTGAGCGATTACCTCGAACGCGCCTGGGAGGCCTATGAACAGTTACCTATGCCAACGACAACCGATGAACCCTGGCGGCGCACCGACCTGCGCGGTTTAGAGGTGGGCTCATTCCGCCTGGCTACCTCCACCGTGGGTAAAGAGACCATCCCACTCGTGCCATCGGAGCTCTTGCAACCCCTGACCGGTGAACAGCATGGGGGACAGGTTTTGCTGCTACCCGGTGGCGTTCAGGCTAAACTTGCCTCTGAGTTGGCCTCGCAGGGTGTCATTTTTACTGACCTGGTGACGGCAGAGCGCCAATATCCGGATATCCTGGCACATATCATCGGTCAGGTTGTCCGGCCAGATGAGGGCAAGTTCGCGGCTATGGCGGCTGCATTGGCTCATACCGGCGTGCTGGTTTATATACCAGAAGGGGTACACATCGAACAGCCATTGCACAGTTTATTATGGGGGCCGGGAGTGGGTCTGGCATACTTCTCTCACATCCTGGTGTGGGTGGACGATAACGCGTCTTTGACCTTTGTCCACGAGACCGCTTCACCCCATGGGCAGGTTTTCACCGGCGAGGGCGCCAATCAGACGCTTCATGCCGGTATCGTAGATATCCACGTGGGTGCCGGGTCAAACCTGCGCTTTGTAGAGCTGCAGTCCTGGGGAGACCAGGTCTGGAATTTCACCCACGAGCGTATCCAGGTGGGGCGCGATGCCAACCTGGATTGGATCTTCGGAGCCATCGGCAGTCACCTGACAAAGAACTTTTCCACGCTTGATCTGATCGGTGAGGGAGCAACTGGGCGGATGTCCGGATTTTACTTCGCCGATGGGGATCAGCACCTCGACCACGACACCCAGCAGAACCACCTGGCTCCGCATACTACCAGCGACCTGCTCTTTAAGGGAGCCGTCACCGACCGCAGCCGTTCGGTGTGGCAAGGGATGATCTATGTCGCTCCAGGCGCTGAGAAGACCGACGGTTACCAGGCTAACCGCAACCTGGTTCTCAGCCCTAAGGCGCGCGCCGATTCAATCCCCGGGTTGGAAATATTGGCTGATGATGTGCGCTGTACGCATGGGGCCACGGTCGGTAAGATCGATGTCGAGCAAATATTCTATTTACTCAGCCGAGGTATCCCCTACTCAGATGCGGTACACTTGATCGTTGAGGGTTTCTTCGATCCCATCATGCAACGCATCCCTTTTGAAGGGGTTCGGGCGCGCTTTCAACAAGCGATTGTTGAGAAGATGGAGTAGTGTTTATTATTATCAGTTTGTGCACTTTTATTAAGGCGAGTTCTGATGTTGTTAGAGTGTAATATCCACACCTAACACAATTCGCTATCATCTTAAAAATTTCAGGGAGGCGGTTTTGGCAGAACTACACTTCACTACGGCACCAAACCGGGAAGAACCTTATCATGTGGGGGATCACGTCGAGGTATTTTGTGATCATAATCGAAACGGTGAACGCGTGCGCGATTGGCTGGAGGGCGTTGTCGTTCAGGTCGACGCGAAGATGCTCGCTGTGCAGTTCCAGGATAATGTCTACCTGACCGATGGCTGGATGGTGCCAGACCATGTGCTCTGGTGCCCGAAATCCTCAAACAATATTCGGCTGGTAACCCGCCGCCAACGGACGCGGCCACGCGCGAAATAATCCCTCATCAATTCACCTATGGCATCGGCAACCACCTCACATTTAACATTGGATGTGCTGAAAATCAGGAGAGATTTCCCAATCCTGGATCGTGAGACGCGCCCGGGTGTCCCCCTCGTCTATCTGGACTCAACCGCTACCAGCCAGAAGCCGGAAGCGGTGATCCATGCGATGGATGACTATTACCGTCGGTCGAATGCGAATATCCATCGTGGCATCCATACCCTCGCTGAGGAAGCCACCGCCGCTTATGAAGCCGCGCGCCAGCGGGTAGTAAATTTCATCCACTCGCCGTCGCCTCGCCAGGTGGTCTTTACCCGCAACACTACCGAATCGATAAACCTGGTAGCGCAGACCTGGGGACGGGCGTTCCTAAAAAATGGGGATGTGGTCATCCTGACCGAAATGGAGCATCACTCCAACCTGGTGCCCTGGCAGATATTGGCGGCTGAGCGCGGGCTGCGCCTGGAATTCATTCCGGTGACCCCTGATGGCTTGTTAGACCTGGAAGCTTATCGTCAACTCCTCGGTCTCCAGCCGAGGCTGGTAGCGTTTACACATATGTCAAATGTCCTGGGGACGATCAACCCGGCTGAAGAGATCATCCGCCTGGCGCATCAGGTTGGCGCGGTGACCCTTGTAGATGGTGCGCAGTCGGTTCCACATTTCCCGGTAGATGTTCAGGCGTTGGATGTGGATTTCATGGCATTTTCTGGTCACAAGATGTGTGGACCAACCGGCATCGGCGTTCTTTATGGTCGCAGAGTACTTTTAGAGGCTATGCCACCATTCCTGGGCGGTGGAGATATGATCAAACGTGTCCACCTGCGCTCCTTCACCCCTAATGACCTGCCGCACAAATTCGAGGCTGGCACGCCTGCTATAGCCGAGGCGATAGGATTGGGAGTGGCAGTGGATTACCTCTCTGGCGTTGGTATGCAGGCTATAGCTGCCCACGAGCGAGAAATCGTAGCTTATACGCTGGATCGTTTGGCTGAGATCCCTGGGTTGAGCGTGTTCGGCCCGTCGGCTGAGCATAAGGGCGGTGTGGTTTCCTTCATCCTGGACGGTGTTCACCCGCACGATGTCTCCCAGATCCTGGACCGGTATGGGGTTGCGGTGCGGGCGGGTCACCACTGCGCCATGCCGTTGCATGAAAAGTTTAATTTACCAGCGACCACACGGGCCAGTTTTTATCTATATAATTACCTGGAAGAGGTGGATCGTCTCGTAGAAGCGATCTATAAGGTGAAAGATATTTTCGGTTAACCTGGTATATTTCATGGATGATCTTTATCGGGAACTCATCATCGATCATTACAAGAATCCGATCTATCGGGGGGAATTAAACCCTCACGATATCTCCTTTGAGGATGATAATCCATTGTGCGGAGATCACATCCGTATCGATTTACGCGTGGATGGAGAGGGAAAGGTGAGTGAGGCTGCTTTTACAGGCCGCGGCTGTGCCATTTCGCAAGCTTCAGCAGACCTTCTGATGGAGTCCATCCATGGGAAGACCCTTGAGGAGGTCAAAGCGTTATCGAAGCAAGATGTCCTCGATCTGTTAGGGATTGAGCTGGGACCGGTACGCCTTAAGTGTGCATTGCTTTCTTTAAAAGTGCTCAAAGCTGGTGTCTATGGACTGGGTGAAGCCAGCGACGATCTGGTGGAGGAAGAAAGCTGACATTGGGATTGGGTTTTGTATAACTATAACCAATTGGATGAGAATCAGTGCGAATTTGTGGCCGTCGCCGGAGTAGAAGAATTAGGCAACGGCGAACGTCTTTTTGTGGACATTGATGACCTGACCATCGCTTTGTTCAACATCGCAGGGCAGTATTATGCCATCGCGGATTTGTGCTCGCATGACGATGGTCCCCTGGGTGAAGGCAGGTTAGAAAGCTTTGAGATCATCTGCCCGCGCCATGGAGCACGTTTCGATGTGCGAAACGGTCATGTTCTTAACTTGCCTGCTATCGTAGATATCCCCGCCTATCCGGTCCGGGTTAATGATGGGCAGATTGAAATCGGAATACCCAACTTAGAATAGTTATCTCATATTATCTGTTAGGTACTCGTCCCCAAGCATAAAAGGTGGGGACAAACAACACACGCTCGCTGCGCGCCCAAGCCGTCTTATCCAGGGTGCGTAGCTTATTTATTTCATGCGGGGGGATATCATTACCTAAATCTGATTGCAGTACCATCCATTCTAAGGCTTGTTCCTCTTGGGTAGGCGGGTGCTTCCATTGAGCTCCGAGGATACCCGTCTCGATCAGTTCCAACCCACCTCTAGAGAATATCATAGCTAAACGCCGACCTATCTGCGGATCAGCCCCTTGTTTACGAAGCGACTCCTGCTGTAATTCTCCGAGTTTGGCTAACTCAGGGGGATAGTCGATTCTTCCACCGTAATCGGGTTCAGCCAGGGCAAGCACCGTCCCAGCCGGACGAGTGACACGTGTCATCTCTGCTACCACATTTTCTGGGTTGCTCACCCATAATAACAAGAAATGGCACTGCGTCAGGTCAAAGATAGCTGAGGGATATGGAAGGGCATGAGCATCACCTTCGGTATAATACACCTTTGGTGCGTGACATACTGCCTGGGTCAGGTGTTCGCGGTTGATATCCAGACCGTAAATGAGAGCCTGCGTACGCTCAGTGAGTTCCACCTCCAACGCTCCAGTTCCGCATCCGACATCTAAAACACATTGCACATTCTCAATGCCAACCTGTGCATAGATATAACGACGCAGGTCTTGAGTCCAACGGGCCTGTTGAGAGAAGCGCGAATGCCAATCTACAACGAAAAAAGACATCGTATATCGTTAAATTGTCTGAGAAAAATATGACGCACCTACCAGGTGCGTCGTATTTTTCTCTAGTCATTACTTATTTCCCCAAATTTTCGCCCATGGGTCACGCAGGAAGTTACCTAGTACTCGGTTGATACCCTGGGATGGCAGGACATCGCCGTCGGGTTCGACATACAGCCAGGCGCGGCCGGCTCCCGCTGGCGGTGCGTCTTCTTCTGTCTCCATAACGATGGGATGCATCGCCGAGTAAGGTACGGGCAAGTCCCATACCAGCCTAAGACCCAGGTGGGCGGCTTTATCACGAGCAGTATGAAGCGCCATACGCAGGGAATGGTTAGCAGCGCTCAAGGAAACGGCTTTTACCCCCATATCAGCTATTCGCTCAAGCAGATTATTAACCTGGTCGGTATTTTCGAGCGTCATGGTGAGGTGGACTGTGACAAACAGGTCGGCTGCCAGGGTTTTCTCTAAAGCCTGCCAGGCCTGGTCATTACTGGACTGGAAAATCATCAGCAGATGATCCAACCCGGTTTGGAGCAGTCTATTAAGGTAGTCGGAATCAGCCAATCTCAATCCATCACTCAACAAGCCGGTGACTTGCCCAGTGGCCTCGGCGTGGGCAATCAGTGCAGAGAGGTCGTCTCGCAGGGTAGGTTCTCCACCGGTAAAGATAATGTGAGGGATGCCAACCTGCCAGGCTTTATCCATGATAGTTTGCCATTCCTCGGTGGTGAGCTCGCGGTCGACGCGTTTTGTAGGTGCAGCGTTAGGATCAGCACCGGGTGGTAGCCGATAGGTCAGAGCACAGTCCAGTCGGTATGGTGCCGAAACCTCCTGGGAGTAAGGTGTATGGCGACCAAAGTCCAGGTAAGCCTCCGGATCCAGGTCCGGTGTCTGGATCATGGTTTGGATTCGGTTTATAAAATCCACGTAATCTTCCCGAGCCTGGGTAAAACCGATCCGGTATCTGGAAGAGATCTCGTGGACTGACTGGTCAATGTCATGGCTTTGAACTAGGTGGTAGGCACATTCAGCCGCGGTAGGGTTTAGATGCAAGACGGTAGCAGCATTGACGATTAATAGCCCGTGTCCATCCGGTTCCAGGCGCAGGTGCAGCCGGAACGGGGAAGGTGCATCGGGTGGAGCCTGGTAATGAAAAGTGCCCGGTGGTAATGGTTTGATCGGAGAAAATTGTCGGCGTATTGCTTCACGTATGCTGGTCATGTTTTTATCCTTCTCGTTTTATATCCATCTTCCCTGGAGACAGATGCAACGATTAATGACGAAGTGGAGATAACCACCCTTTAGGGATTGATAGAATGATTATGTTATCATACTGACAAATAAAGTATACATCAAATCTGATATGATGAATTCTCTGGTATCAGGTTATATCAACCTTTACTTTTCTTCCAGGGCATACAGATATCCATTAGCTGTCGTCACATAAATCCTACCAGGGACCAAAGCACCTCCGAGAGGGTCTGTTCCTTTGTCGAATATAATTTTCCACGCCACTATTCCCGTCTCCGCTCGAGTAGCTCGGCATTCTGCATGGTTCTCAGAAGTTGTTCCACACATATAAATCATATTGTTTTTATCTAAAGCTATAAGTATAGGATCGCCACTAAAGGGATAATCGATTACGTTGGACACCTGCCCATTTGAGTTTATCCACAATACACGGCTAAACTCAAAGTAACTGCCAAAATCTAGCCAGATATCGCCTGATGGGGTTAAGCCAGCAGTATTGAGAATGCGAAATTCTACATTTAATACCCTAGGGTCCCATTTGGCTACTTGACGTAACTCACCGTCTTTACCCTTAAGTATAAATTCATACACGGTGGTTGGGGTAGCCACGTAGTTTTTGCCATCTGCGCCCACAATATACCTGTC
>CAZPWU010000014.1:0-12356 GCA_964590325.1 uncultured Anaerolineaceae bacterium
TTTAAATATTCCGTGAAACGTGACCTCCCGTCTGGTATTCCACGCTTCACGCAGTTGCAGATTATAGCTTACCGTCAGAGACGTGGCAAGGGCATATTTTTAGACCCTTTCCACGGTAAATCCCAGAGACCCAAAATAGTTACATTTCTACTCTCCTTGTGGTACACTTTAGAGGACTGAAAGGGTTAATACCCAGGAGGATCGCGTGGCAGAGAAATTGAAACGTCTTGTTTATATTGAAGATGAGCCGGAGATGATCGACCTGGTACGGCTGATCCTTGGCCGGCGCGGGTTCGATGTCATCGGTGCTAATGGGGGAAGGGAAGGGCTGGACATGGTCCGGCAGCAGCTCCCCGACCTGGTTTTATTAGACCTGATGATGCCTGATATGGATGGTTGGGACGTCTACCAGCAAATGAAGGCTGAGGAGAACACACGCGAAATCCCGGTGATCGTGGTCACTGCTAAAGCCCAGAGCATTGATAAGGTACTCGGTTTACATATTGCCAAAGTGGATGACTATATATCCAAGCCTTTCAGCCCTCAAGAATTGGTTGAGAGTGTCGAAAAAGTCCTTGGACGGCAGCTGGCCCGCAAGGCTGAGTGAAAGATTGACGGGGCGACGCAGGTCGCCCCTTTTACTGTTATCACTGCAGGGGGTTTTAGGCAGTTTTGTTGAGGCCGCATGAAGTACGTCATTGTCCATAATCTGAGTAAGCCCCAGGTCCAACCGATTGTAGCAGCCTTCTGCACTTCATTTTTTAGCCGCCTGCGCGGGTTGACCTTCCGTCGATATTTGCCGGCGGGTGAGGGGCTGGTATTGGTTCAAGAGAGCGACAGCCGTCTGGATTCGTCAATACACATGATGGGTGTATGGATGGACCTGGCTGTAGCTTGGATAAATTCCGCTGGAGAGGTTGTGGATGTCCGCCTGGCAAAACGTTGGCGACCCGCTTATCTACCGCAACGCCCGGCGCGTTTCGTTTTAGAGATGACTGCTGCTCATCTGGATGATTTTCATATCGGAGATAAGGTGCGGTTTGATGAAACGCGGCTTGATTAGCCTGATCCTGATGCTGACCTTGCTCTGCTCCATCGGAGAGGGCATTGCCCGAGCGCAGGAACCGACTGGCCCGGTCTATATTGTCCAGTCGGGTGATTCGCTTTGGTGGATTGCTCAGCGTTTTGGCGTGTCGATGGACGATCTGGCACGTGCTAACGGGATAACCGATACCAGCCAGCTCAAAGCGGGTGATAAACTCGTTATCCCGGGTCTGGAAGGCGTCCAGGGCACCCTGATCACCAAGACTGTGCCTTTCGGTGAATCCCTACGCAGTCTGAGCCGGCGCTACCAGGTGTCGGTCTCAATCCTGGCTCGTTTGAACCACCTGACCAGTCCGTCTGAGCTCTACACTGGGGCGGACTTGATCATCCCAGATCGCAGCACGGTTACTTCAACCGTTACGACGTTAGGACGTCGAGATACTCTCTCCTCAGGGCAGTCTTTGCTGGAGATGGCTGTGGCACAAGGGACAGACCCGTGGACGTTGGTGGCAACCAATGCTCTCAGTGGTACTTGGGATGCCATCTCGGGCGATGTGCTGCGCGCTCCAGGAGAAGCGCCAGATGGTCCCGGGGCATTACCGGCGGTGGTTACTTCTGTGGATATTAAACCACTGCCATTGGTGCAGGGGAAGACGACAGTGATCAGTATCGCAACAGCAGGGGAGGTCTCTTTTAACGGTTCCCTCACCGGCCTTGAGCTACACTTCTATCAGGAGGGGGTTGGAAAATACATTGGCCTGCAGGGGATTCGTGCCATGCTCGAGCCGGGCTTTTACCCACTTGAAATAAATGGTCAGTTAACCGATGGCACTCCCTTCGCTTTTTCACAATTGGTCTATGTGCGAGATGGTGGCTATCCTTACGAGAAAATCAACAATGTTGACCCGGCAACGTTGGACCCGGCGGTGACCAAACCTGAAGATGAGCAATGGAAGTCCCTTACGGCAGCAGCTTCTCCAGTAAAAATGTGGAACGGAATCTTCCAAAACCCCTCGTCGATCCCTTTGAGCAGCGGTTTTCCCTCATATTTTGGGAACCGTCGTTCATATAATGGGGGCCCATATTCTTATTTCCATACCGGCCTAGATATGTATGGGGCAATGGGCGCGCCAATCTATGCTCCTGCCCCAGGGGTTGTAGTTTTCGCTGGCCCATTAACGGTGCGCGGCAATGCCACGGTGATCGATCATGGTTGGGGGGTCTATACAGCTTACGAGCATCAATCTGAATTCAAAGTTCAGGTGGGTGACCATGTGGAGGCAGGTCAGGTGATCGGCCTGGTGGGAAATACCGGGCGGGTTGTTGGCCCTCACCTGCATTTTGAAGTCTGGGTGGGAGGTGTGCAGGTAGACCCGCTGGAGTGGTTGCAGCAGGCTTATCCATAGTTTGCTTATTCGGGTTCCTCCTGATCCTCGGATTCTCCGGCATCAGCAGCGTCGTCAGGCGTGAACTCTGTAGCTTCAAACACGCCAGCATAATAATCATCCAGCACTGAGCGGGCGCGCTGGCTGGAAGAGGAGGGGACCAGGATTTGCACTCGACCCAAAGGACCAATACCCAGGCTGTATGCGCTATGTCCGGCACCTTCCTGGGATAACCAGACCCGGATATCCTGTGCTTCAAGCAGTCCGCGCAGGATTTCCCCCTGAAGGTCACCAGCCACTTCGTCTACCACCACCCACTCTTCATCAGTCATTTCACACCTCCAAATCCGGTCTACCACGGTAATTCCTAATGAGCCATTATATTAAAGAATTCCACGCATGGAGTATAATATTATCCGGGAAAAAATGCAAAATTTCGTGTCGCGGTGGGTGGTTATACTCATTCCAAGAGGTGATGAAACCAGGAACCACACCGTAAGTATATTTATCTTTGAGGCTCAGCATGGTTGTTAGTCAAATTGCGTTACGCGAGGATTATTGGAGTTCTTTTGAGCTCCAGGACCAGGATATCGAATTTCTTTATAACCACCTTATCGAACTTGAAACTCCTTTGACTTCAAAGGAATTAACCACGGCTTTGGTAGAAGAACGCATCCTCTGTGAGAAGCTGGCCATTGAGCAACAGCGCAGTTCTGGGGGGGCGATCTTTTTTCCTAAAGAGCACTATACGGTTAAACAGAACCTGGTCTTTCCGGTGTTTAACTGGCGTAAAGGGCAGGTAGTAGGGGTCCGTCCTGGACGCAACCCTGACCTGGGCGAATTTGAAGTCATCAAAGTCGCCTTTGAGGAGGGTGATACTCATGAGTTTGCGGCTGGCCTGGAGGATCACCCTTTAAACCGCCCACCTGAGATAACGCAGGATGATGACTCCCTTAATTTATCAGTCGTTCTGGATAAGTATGGTGATTATCTGGTAACCTGTCTGGAAGAAGGGCTTGAAAAATCACCTGACTTCGTTCGCATTGCGGGTCGCTGGTTCCCACGCACCCTGCTGGTGAATGTTAATGCGGGTCACCTTAATTTGGCTGAAGCTGTACTCGATATGGCCGGTGGTGGGCCAATGACCACCACTGACCTGCTCAAACAGGTTGAGCTCCCCTCTGATGTCAACCCAAAGCTGGTTGAGTTTTCATTAGATCTCTCCCTACAGGAAGACCCTCGCTTCGATGAAGTGGGTTCGGCAGGCGAGGTACTCTGGTTTCTAAACCGCCTGGAACCTGAGGCAGTACTTCAGCCTCCCATATACCTGCGCTACTATGAGATTGAATATGATCATAGCCTTATTACTGGGGCTATGGCAGCGCTGGAGAGGGACCTGGATGACGAGCTCTCGCCTTCGGAGGGAAAGTATTCACGTGTGGATGAGGTTCAGATCCGTTTAATATTCCCACATTGGAGATCTGGTACCCTACCCCTGTCGGCTCGAATGCGGCATTTATTCCCAACGGCTTATGAGGCACCCAGCATCCGCTTCATGCTGGTGGACGGTAATACCGGACAGAAGTTCCCTGGATGGGTAGTGCGTCCAAACCGTTATGTTTATGGATTACAAGAATGGTACCGGTCGCATGGCCTGCTGCCTGGTAGTTATGTGTGGGTGCGAAGGGGTGACAGGCCTGGTGAGGTGATCGTCCGGGCTGACACTCATCGTCCCAACCGAGAGTGGGTGCGAACCGTTTTGGTTGGCTCGGATGGCGGGATCGTCTTTGCCATGCTGAAGCAAATCGTCTCATCTCCCTATGATGAACGGATGGGGATTGTTATCCCAGATGTGGAGGGATTGGATAAGGTTTGGCAACGGATGCAAAAAGAGCGTATGCCGTTTGAACGGATCGTGGTCAACACCGTGCGTGAGCTGGCAAAGCTTAATCCGCAAAGTCATGTGCATGCAAGCGAGCTTTACGCGTCGATCAACATAGTCCGTCGTTGTCCACCAGGTCCAATCCTAGCGCTGCTGACTACACGCCCGTGGTTTATCCACGTTGGTGATCTGCACTACCGCTTTGATGACTCAGAAAGGGCTTAAACCGTACAGGAGGTAATTGGTGACCGAAGTCAGACGGTTCAGTCTTGTCAAACCGACCCTACAAACGAAGTATCACATTGACTTTAACTGGTGGAGCCAGAGTGACCAAGACTGGCGAGTCTCGCTGCGCGGTTTACTATGTCCAGAACATCGATTGGTTTTTGCTTACTCTCAGGAGGGTGATCTGGTGGATTGGGTAGATCCTGAAACAGCCGAAATCCAGCAGGTTGACGGCCTCCAACATGTACTCATAACGCATTGCGCGAAAGAGAAAGGCTTCATTACTGAACGTACTGCCCTGGTGGATGCTGTTTTTCGTCTCTTCCTGGCCAATGGTAATACACCAATGACCATTGCAGAGATGGCTGACCGACTAGGTCGGTCGCCGGATATTATCTTACGGACATTATCTGGAGCACGGGTATATAGGGGTTTAAGACCGGTCATGGACAGTGCTTCATCATGATGCCCTCGTAGCTCAATGGATAGAGCAGCAGCCTTCTAAGCTGTTGGTTGTGGGTTCGAATCCCGCCGGGGGCGCCTACCTTAACCGGTTCCTTCTATATCCGAATGAGAAGAACCCGGGATGAGAGCGAATGTGGTTAAGGAGGTTTATATGAGTATCGAGCGTGAAGGTATTTTTAAATTCGCGGGTCAGGACGTGACCATTATCGGTGCAGATATCCAGGTAGGCCAACAGGCGCCTGAGTTTACAGCTCACGCTAAGGATTGGTCTACAGTGCAAGCGTTAGAAAGTACAAAAGGTAAGGTTCGTATTATAGGTTCATTGCCTTCCCTGAGCACATCAGTTTGTGACCGTGAGACGCGTCGTTTTAACCTGGAAGCTGCTGCCCTGGGGGATGATGTGGTAATCATGATGCTTAGTATGGATTTGCCTTACACTCAGAGAAATTGGTGCGGTGCAGCCGGTATAGAAAAAGTGATCACCCTGTCAGATCATATGAATGCTGAGTTTGGGAAAAAATATGGCGTTTTAATCAAAGAAACCCGTGTTTTCCGTCGTGCTATTTTTGTCATTGATCGCAGTGATAAGGTAGTCTACGCCGCTTATATGCCTGTATTGGGAGATGAGCCAAATTATACGGAAGTTTTGGAGGTTGCCCGGTCAGTACTTGCGTAGTCTATATCAGAGCAAGTTGGAAGGGAATGGTTAGATAGATCCCAAAACGTGCACACCCAACCCCCAAAAAGGAGTGTGAGGAATGGTTGAATTGGAACTAAGACCTGATCCGTTAAAACCCGGTTGGTATTCTATGAATGAAACACAACATCTTACCCCAGAGGGTTCTCAATGGCGGATTATAACCCGCCCCCATATCTGGCGTCCGCCCACTGATGTCTATGAAACTGAAGATAATATCGTGGTGCGGATAGAAATAGCCGGGATGAAAGAAGCGGATTTTTCGATATCCCTGGAGGATCGTTTCCTCACCATCCGTGGTATTCGTGGAGATGTCATCGAAAAGCGTGCCTATCAGCAAATGGAAATACCATTTGGGGAATTCGTCAGCGAAGTGGAGCTTCCCTCGGCTATTATCCTGGAGTCGGTCGAGGCAGTTTACCGGGATGGTTTTTTGCGGATTGTATTACCTAAAGTGCGCCCACAGCATATTCATGTTGGAGAGTGAGATAGTTCATGCCTGCATCACGTAAGAATACTGATCCGTTGGACATTGCGAACTGGCCTGAGAAGGATAGTCAGTCCGAGGATGACGATGGTAATTTAAAAGAGATAATATTAAAGCCGATATTGACCGGTATTTTACAAAAAGGGGATAGTGCTGAAACGGGTGAAGAGAATGCCCCTGCTCCAGAGGGCCAGGAACCGAAGATCCCGTCTGTCCTCCCGATCTTACCGTTGCGAGGTATCGTCGTCTACCCACAAACCGCGGTGCCCCTGACGATTGGTCAATCGCGTTCCATCCGCCTGGTCGACGATGTGGTCGCAGGAGAACAGCGCTTGATCGGCCTCATCACCTCTCGGGATCCCGAGCTGGAAATCCCTGAACCCAAGGACCTGTTTTCGGTGGGTACAGTGGCAATCGTCCACCGGCTGTTCCGGGCACCTGACGGAACGATCCGTTTGCTAGTCCAGGGGGTGGTACGCTTCCGGGTCGGTGAGTTTTTACAGACTGAACCTTACCTGAAAGCCCAGATCACGATCATCCCCGAAACTGTCGAGGAAGGCCTTGAGATAGAAGCCCTGGCGCGCAACGCTCGCACCCAATTTGAGCGTATTGCCGAGATGATCCCGACTATCCCGAGAGAGCTGGTCGCCTCGGTAATGTCGCTCGAAGATCCATTGCAGACGGTGTACACCATCACGAATTTCCAGCGTATGGACTTGAAAGATGCCCAGGAGTTGCTGGAACTGGACTCGGTTTCCGAGAAGCTTCGCAAATTGGTCGCTATTCTGGCGCGAGAGATCGAGGTACTTGAGATCGGTCAAAAGATCCAGAACGAAGCGCGCTCAGAAATTGAAAAGGTGCAGCGTGAGTATTTCTTACGGGAGCAGTTGAAGGCGATCAACCGTGAGCTGGGTGAGGGCGATGAGCAGCAAGCTGAGGTCGAAGAACTGCGTCAAAAGATCGACGCAGCAAAGATGCCGGAGGAGGCTGATAAGCAATCCCGGCGCGAGCTTGACAGGCTGTCTCACCTGCCATCTGCGGCTGCTGAGTACAGCGTGATCCGCACTTACCTGGATTGGCTAGTGTCATTGCCGTGGTCCGTATCTACTCAAGATAACCTGGACATCGCCCATGCGCGCGATGTCCTCGACCAGGACCACTTTGGGTTGGAGGATGTTAAAGAGCGCATCCTGGAATACCTGGCTGTGCGTAAGTTGCGCCATGAGCGCGCTGATGAGCTGGAGAAGGAACCTGTCGACGAGATACGCCACATCCGTGAGGGTGTGATCCTGTGTTTTGTCGGTCCACCGGGTGTAGGCAAGACCTCTCTGGGTCGCTCGATTGCTCGGGCAATGGGACGGAAATTTATCCGAATCTCACTGGGCGGGATGCGTGACGAAGCTGAGATCCGCGGCCACCGCCGTACCTACATCGGGGCCATGCCAGGCCGGATCCTGCAGGCCTTACGGCGTGTAGAATCACATAACCCCGTCTTTATGCTGGACGAGGTGGATAAGCTGACCTTTGACTTCCACGGCGATCCGGCTTCGGCGCTGCTCGAAGTGTTGGACCCGGAACAAAACTCCGAATTCCGCGACCACTATCTGGAGGTGGCTTACGATCTCTCCCAGGTGATGTTTATTACAACCGCCAATCAATTAGATCCCATCCCACCGCCCTTGCGTGATCGCATGGAAATCATCACTCTATCTGGCTATACCGAGGGTGAGAAGATTGCCATTGCTAATGGATACCTGTTCCCCCGCCAGATACGGGAAAATGGCCTTCGTGTAGAGGAGATCACCCTCACAGAGGATTCACTGAAGGAGATCATCCGTTCCTACACCCGCGAGGCCGGTGTCCGTAGCCTGGAGCGCGAGGTTGGCTCGGTCTGTCGGAAAGTGGTCACCCATATTGCCGAAGGTAAATTGGAGACCGTTGAGATCACTCCCGATAAGGTGCATGAATATTTAGGGAGGCCGACTTTCTTCGGCACTGAGGAAATTGACATGCGCACTTCAATCCCCGGAGTGGCGACAGGCCTGGCTTATACGCCGGTCGGCGGTGATGTCCTGTTTATCGAGGCTACCCGCATGCCAGGCAGTAAAGGATTTCAAATCACCGGCTCCCTGGGTAATGTGATGCAGGAGTCGGCGCGTGCAGCCCTTTCTTATGTGCGTTCCCGGGCTGATGAGCTTGGATTGGACGGGTCTTTCTTTGATAAGTCGGATATACACCTGCATATACCAGCGGGTGCACAGCCCAAAGACGGCCCTTCAGCCGGGATCACGATGGCGACGGCCCTGGTCTCCCTGATCTCTGGTCGGCCTGTGCGTCATGATGTCGGCATGACCGGTGAAATTACCCTGCGGGGGCAGGTGCTGCCGGTGGGAGGGATAAAAGAGAAAGTGCTTGCCGCTCACCGCAACGGTCTTAAGACCGTTATTCTACCCATGCGGAATGAGGCTGATTTGGAAGACCTGCCTGAGGAAGTGCGCAAGTCTCTCAAATTTGTTTTTGTCGAAACGATGGATGAAGCTATATACGCGGCTTTATGCCCTTTACCCCGTAAAACCAGGCGCAAAGGAAAACCAGCTCCTGAGCCACAACCAGAAGGAGCAGCCCATGGTTAAACTAATACTGATTGAAGATGATTTGACGATGCTGTCGCTCCTGGGAACCTTGTTGGAGATGGAAGGTTATGTGGTAGCTAAGCTAAAGGATGAGGAGAATATCACCGACATCCTGGCGACGATGAAGCTCGAGAAACCCGATCTGGCGTTGATGGACGTACATCTGCCCCAGATTAACGGCTATGATCTGGTCCGTCATATCCGCAAGGATCCAGAATTGCGCGATATACGCATCATCATGACTTCAGGGCTGGATGTCCATGAGGAGTGCCTTATAGCTGGAGCAAATGACTTTATCCTTAAGCCGTATATGCCGGATCATCTGATCCGGCTCATTCGCGAAAACCTGGCATTGATAGGTTAGACCTTGGCGGGTGCTTGGCACCCGCCAAAAGATTCGGATATTTGTATTAAAGGAGAACTGTGGCAAAGAAACATACGCGAGACTCATTACAATGGCGTACCATTGATCTGCATATACACACCCCGGCTTCGAGCGATTTTCAGCAGTCCGAAGTCGGAATTTTAGAAATGCTGCAGCGTGCCGAAGTACGCGGGCTGGATATCATAGCCTTTACCGATCACAATACGATCGCCGGTTACCGCCGTATGGTGAACGAGATTCAACAGCTTGAACTGTTGGAGCGGTTAAACCGCCTGCTCCCGGAGGAACAAGCGCGCTTGAACGAGTACCGACGGTTGTTAGATAAGATCCTGGTATTGCCGGGATTTGAATTTACCGCGACCTTTGGATTCCATATCCTGGGTATTTTCCCGCCCGAAAAACCCGTGCGCGAGATAGAACATCTATTGATTGATTTAAGGATCCCGCCTACTCAGCTAGATGATGGCTCTGCTACTGTGGGGGCGACAACTGATGTGATCACTGCTTACCGGATCATTGACGAGGCCGGCGGGTTGGTAATCGCTGCCCACGCCAACTCCTCCAATGGGGTGGCGATGCGCGGTTTCAGCTTTGGTGGTCAAACCAAGATCGCTTATACCCAGGATCCCCACCTGCACGCACTTGAAGTGACTGACCTGGAGCAAAAAGGCTCGCGCACGACGGCGTTTTTTTTCACCGGCACCAAGCCTGAGTATCCTCGCCGCATGCACTGCATCCAGGGATCCGACTCTCATCGCTTGACCCAGGACCCTCAGCGTAAGAAGAACCTCGGCCTGGGCGACCGCGCCACCGACGTGCTGCTGCCTGAAGACAATTTTGAAGCGCTCAAGGAGCTCTTCTTGAGCAATGACTTCTCTCGTACCAGTCAGCACCGCCATAAAGAGGAACCGGTGTACGATTTTATCCATACAGCCCGTGAGGAGGGTCCGAATATTATTCAAGATTTCCACGAGACCATGACGGTGCGGGCAGGCAAGCTGTATTCCATTATCGCTGACGTGTGTGCGTTTGTGAACACCAACGGCGGTACGCTCTATATCGGTTTGAGCAACGACCAGAATAAGCCGGTGGTGGGAGTTCCTAATCCCGACCAGGCCATCATCCTCTTGGAAAAGGAAATTGCCAACCGGATCAGCCCGCCACTGCAATGTGCAGTCGATGTCCACGAGACCGGCGGTAAAAAGATTCTGCGTGTGCTGGTGCCGCGCGGGGATGACCCACCCTACGCAGTGGACGACAATAAGATCTACGTGCGTGATGAAGCTGAGACCGGGTTGGCGGTGAGGGATGAGATCGTCGGCCTGGTGCTGCGAGGCAAGCGACCAACACCGGGTCTGGCGATCCAGCCTGAAATCCAGGTGGCAGGTGTGGTAGAGTCAGCAGTTGAACCCTCACTTGAACCCGAGGGAGAGCTCTCTCCCCGGACAGGCGTTGAGGTGGCGGCTGTGGATGAACGCGAAGGGTCCCGGTATTACACCATGCGCGATCTGCGCAATGGGAATGTGGTCAAAAACGTGACCCGGACCTCGGCCCGTCGCTTGTGGCATTATGCGATCACTGAGTACGCAAAGTTACCCCCGGACCTGTCTCAAGTTAAGGTGCAATGGTATGGAAACCTGGGGCTGCTGTACTCCCATAAGCAGGGGAAGATCACCCGCTATGACCTGGTGCAACGCACACCGCAGGGATACCGGTATTACTTCGGGGTGACCGACGACGGCATCCATGGCCCCTGGAAGCTGTTAGTCGGAGCCGAGGATGAATGAGCCCGGTACCCCGGTGGTTCAACTGCGGACTTTCCGCTTCCCCGATGATTATGACGCCGTACGTGAACTGTGGGCGAGCTCAGGCCCCGGGGTTCACCTGGGTCGCTCCGATGAACCAGCAGAGATCGCTAAAAAGGTGCAGCGCGACCCCGATTTATTTTTGATCGCCGAGGCCGAAGGGCGGATCATAGGGGCGGTCATCGGGGGCTTCGACGGCCGGCGTGGGATGGTGTATCACCTGGCGGTGGCAGAACAATACCGGCGGTTTGGGATAGGGACGGCGCTAATGGAGGAAATCGAGAGCCGTTTACGAAGCAAAGGCTGTCTCAAGTCTTACCTGCTGATCGTCAAGGATAACGAGTCGGCGATACGCTTTTACGAAGACCGCGGCTGGGAATGCATGGATATCCTGCCTTATGGGAAGGAGCTGATATAGCATGCGTATAGGCATCCTGACCGTCTCCGATCGTTCTTCCCGCGGTGAACGCCCCGACGCCTCAGGCCCAGCCCTGGAGAGTGCAGTGGTCGCCCAGGGCTGGCAGGTACTCAAGAAAGCGATCTTGCCAGATGATTTGGCTCTCTTGCAGGAGAGGCTGGCTGCTTGGGCTGATTCGGATGAGCTGGATGTGATCCTGACGACGGGTGGGACAGGCTTTAGCTCACGCGATGTGACCCCGGAGGCAACCCTGGCAGTTGTGGAACGCCTAACCCCTGGGTTAGCGGAGGCCATGCGCTCTGCCAGCCTTAAGGTGACACCCCATGCCATGTTGTCACGGGCTGTAACGGGGATCCGTGCTCGGACATTAATAGTCAACCTGCCCGGCAGCCCAAAAGGTGCCCTTGAGAACCTGCAAGTCATCCTGCCGGTCTTACCGCATGCTGTCCAGATGCTGCGCGATACCCCAGATGCCGAAGCCGGGCACCGAATAGCTTAATGCAGCCTTAGAGTCAGGTAGTTTTTGTGCTTATTTCCTTCACGCCGCTTGATGAGGGGGGTTATAATCAAAATATGGAATATTACCGCAGTGAATCAACGCCAGATCCATTACAACCGACCGAAAAGAGCACCGGATGGCAGCGGGTGTTATTAGAAATACTCGAAACGATCCTCTTATCGGTCCTGCTTTTCCTTGGGATTAATGCAGTATCAGCACGGATACGGGTCGAATCCATCAGTATGCAGCCAACCTTATATGCGGGTGATTTTGTGATTGTCAACAAGCTGGCGTACCAGTTCGGTCAACCCCACCGGGGGGATATCATTGTTTTCCGCTACCCGCCGGACCCCAACCAAGTTCCATATATTAAGCGGGTGATCGGTTTGCCTGGCGACCAGATCCATATAGCCGATGGGAAGGTGTTCATC
>CAZPWU010000015.1:0-12184 GCA_964590325.1 uncultured Anaerolineaceae bacterium
CGGTTGGTACGTGATTGCACCTGTAACACCAGGTAAGTTCTTTGTATTCTGTAACGCGTCACGGATGGCTTTCGGATCAGACGAGCCAGCACGTTTGATAGCGTCAGCAATCAGTTTAACCGTATCGTATCCTAATCCGGCAAAAGCATTTTCCGGTGGAGTTTTATATTCAGCCTGGTAGGCGGTGATAAAACTCTTGACCGCATCGGTACCCAGTTGAGGGTCCATCAGGGAGTGAGTGGTGAAGTAGACATTCTCCGCACCCTTGCCAGCAATTTGGATTAATAAGGGTGTATCGTAACCATCACCACCGAAGATTGGCTTGTCTACCCCAGCATCGCGGAATTGTTTGACTATCGTTCCGACATCGTCTGGACCGGAGGAAATAAAGAGGGTATCGGGTAAGCTCCCAAGGCCTTTCAGCTTCGTGATTTGAGCTGAGAAATCTTTATCGCCTGTCTGATAAGTGTCCTCAAGGATGATCGAGCCGCCCAATTCAGCGAACCGTTCTTTGAAGTACTTACCCAACAACAGGGTATACTCCATGCCCTTATCGATTAATAGATAAGCGGTTTTTGCATTGAGTTTTTTGGAAGCAAACTCAGCTCCTGCAGCTGCCTGGACATTATCGCCGAAGCAAGCCATAAAGAGATAGTCTGGTACCTGATCGGGTAGTTTAGGTGAAGTAGCTCCCGAGGTGACAAAGACAATGCCGGCCTTTGCCGCTATCGGGGCGGCAGCCATGACCATATCCGTATCACTGAAACCGAACATCGCTACCACCTTATCAGTTTCAGTCAATTGCGTGGCTGCATTGCCGATCGTAGCCGCATCAGTTTTGCCATCGTAGGAGACTAACTCCAATTGGCGTCCAAGGACTCCCCCTGCAGCGTTGATTTCTTTAACAGCTAATTTGGCTCCATTAGCTGATGGGACATCGAGCGAGGCCTGTGCGCCGGTCATATTATAGATCATGCCAATTTTTATTGGTGTTCCCTTTGATGTGGTTCCGCCACAAGCGCTGGCCAGCAATGTAAGGGCTATGATAAGCGTAAAAAGTAGTCTGGTCTTCATATAGAGATTTCCTTTCTTTTCTTTATCCTTATATTTTTTCAGAATATGATATATGACTCTTCGGGCCGCGATGTAGATATAAAAGTTTGATATATCGCATTTTTCCCTATTTCACCTCCTCGTCAATTATTGGAAAAAGTTTTAACCACAAATGGGAAATGTTTATTTCTCGGCCTCCCATTATTCCTTTCGGTCTGAAGATGATCACCAGCACGAAGATAATTGACATTAGGATCTGGCTTGCACCGTATACAGGTGGTATATGTATGAAGCTAATATCCAGTCCTCGCTCGGCGTTACGTAAGATTTCGGATAACAAGGATATTGAGACAGTACCGATTATTGAACCGCTGACTGACCCCATCCCGCCAACGACTAGCATGGTAATTACGCTGAATGTTTGTGCAAAGTAAAAGGACTTAGGCGAAAATGACGTAATGAAATGTGCCCAAAGTGATCCGGCAACAGCGGTAAAAAAGGCACTGATGGTAAAAGCCAGCAGCCGAGAACGCATAACATTGATCCCGAGTGATTGCGCGGCAATCTCATTATCACGAATCGCTATCATCTTTCTACCGAAGGATGACCGCGCCAAACGCCAGTTTACATATATTGTTAATGCAGCCCAGCCCCATACCCACCATAAGTTGGTATAAGGAGTCACCCCAGCAAAGGTGCGAGCTCCACGGGTCAAAGTATCCCAGTTGATCAGGATAACTTGCACAATCACTAAAAAACCCATGGTTGCTACAGACACATAGGGCCCGCTTAACCGCATCAATGATAATCCAACTATTAAAGCCACGAGTGCAGCCAATACACCTGCAATTATTGTGGCTGGGAGGAAAGCCATCTGGATATTGGCCAACCAGCCTGGCAGGTCTGGCAGGTTGACGCTCTTTGTGTATAACGGAAGCGTTAGGATTGAGGCGCTGTACGCTCCGATAGCCATGAATCCAATTTGGCCGAGTGAAAAAACACCTGTAAGACCATTAGATAAATTCAGACCAACCACCAGGATTATACTGATACCGATGCCAATCACAATTCGTTGGATATATGCGCTGGAGACCACGTCTATGATAACCAACCCGATGATAACCAATAACAACAAGGCCACAAGAGTAAGCCCAGTTGAGGGTAGATAAATCTTTTTTGAGCTCCGTGAGGTTGGCTCCATTAAATCTTCTCTCTCTCGGTAGTACCCAGGATGCCGTTAGGTCTGAACAGTAATAATGTAATTAACACAGCAAAAACAAAAGCGTCGCGAAAGGGGGTTAAGTTTGCAGGTAATAGCCCTTGCAGAAGAATTTCAAGGATACCCAACACATATCCTCCTAACACAGCACCAGGCAAGTTTCCCAACCCTCCGATCACAGACGCGACGAATGCTTTTAGAACCGGATAGAAACCCATCAACGGATCTACTTTACCTACGCGTGCACTCCAAAGTAATCCTACGACACCAGCTAACATAGAGCCAATGGCAAAGGCATATGCAATGACTCGATTAACATTGATGCCCATTAACTGGGCTGCCAAAAGATCTTGCGAGGCCGCTCGCATAGATATGCCCACTTCTGTGCGGGTCACAAAAAGCGTGAGTAAGATCAATAGGATGCCAGCCACGACAATCGCGATCAGGTCAAGGATGGCAAAGCGAAAAGGACCCAGTGTTATGACGGAACTCAAGATAGGAGGGGCTGGAAACGGACGGGATGTCGGACGGAAGAGTATGATGGCTGTGTTTTCCAGGAATATCGTCACGGCAAACGACGTTAACAACATGGCTACATCCGGCGCGCCACGAATCGGTCGGTAAGCAACCCTTTCCATTATCAAACCTGCGACTGTACTGGCTGTGATTCCGCCTAGGGCAGCGACCCAGAATGGCAACCCAATGACCAATAATAACAAGGCTGTATAGCTTCCAACCATGATGAGATCGCCATGGGCAAAGTTTATCAACCGTAATATGCCAAATACCATCGCTAATCCGATCGCCATGAGAGCATATAAACTACCAATACTAATTGCATTGATCGCTTGTTGAACCAGGTATTGGATCGTTATCATGCTGTTGAGCCTCCCAGGTAAAAATGTTCAACTTTCGGGTTTAAGCGAAGCTCTGAACTTGGTCCACTGAGAACAATCTTTCCAGTCTCCAATAAGTAACTGCGATCAGCAACCATAAGTGCCTGGCGTGCGTTTTGTTCCACGAGTAATATCGTCACACCTTGTTGGTGTAATTTGAGGATCACATTAAATATTTCCGAGACAATGAGAGGAGCTAACCCAAGAGATGGCTCATCCATCATGAGTAATTGTGGTTTGGCCATCAATGCTCGGGCGATAGCCAACATCTGTTGCTCACCACCGCTCAGTGTCGCACCGTTTTGGTGTAGACGTTGACCTAGAACTGGAAATAACTCGCATACCATTTCTAGATCTGATTTTACGCCACTCCGCTCTTTGCGGCGTACTGCACCCATTTGTAGGTTTTCTAAAACCGATAAACCACCAAAAATTCGTCGACCTTCAGGACACTGGATGATACCAAGTTGAACGATTCCCAAAGGACTTACTCGTGTCAGGTCATATCCGTTGTACGTCAGGTTACCGTTACGAGGTCGTAAGATACCAGAAATTGTCATTAGTGTGGTTGTCTTACCAGCGCCATTAGATCCTAATAGAGCTACTAACTCACCTTCCTGGATTTCTAGATTGATGCATTTTAGGGCCTGCACCTGGTCATAGAAGACATCAATATTTTCAAGCAGGAGCATTGGCCTCAGCCTTTCCCAGATAAGATTCGATCACCTGTGGATTTTTACGCACTTGTTCTGGCGTACCTTCGGCGATTATCTGCCCGTAATTTAACACCTGGATCCGTTCACATAATTGCATAATGACTGGCATGTTATGTTCGACGATTATGAGTGTTAATTTGTATACGTCATGAATACTTTGTATAAGCTGGAGCACGGCCATGCTTTCGTTCAAACTCATACCGGCTGTCGGTTCGTCTAGAAGTAATAATTTTGGTTGGAGTGCTAAAGCTCTGACGATCTCCAGTCGTCGTTGGTCACCGTAAGGCAAAGAAGTGGCAAGTATATTTACACGGTCGGCCAGATCAAACAGCGCCAAATTTTTTTGAGCTAATTGAGTCAACCTTCGTTCACGCGACAGGAAAGCAGGTAACGAAAACAAAGTTGAAAACAGGTTATCCTGGTCGTGTAATTGCTGGGCAGATTTTACATTATCTAATACCGTCATACTCGAGAACAGGCGTATATTCTGGAATGTACGACTGATACCCAGCTCGGCGATTCTATTGGGTGAAAAGTTGGTGATATCTTGTCCACCAAAATGAACTGTTCCATGTGTTGGACGAATATATCCTGTAAAAAGGTTAAAAACCGTTGATTTTCCAGCCCCATTCGGTCCGATTATACCTAGTATCTCACCGGACCTTAGCTTAAGGTTATATCCATCTACTGCGCGTAAACCCTTGAAGGCTTTCGATAAATTATCGACCTCAAGCAAGTACGTATTGGTGGTATCTGTAAAAGCCATGCTCATAAGTATTGCATCCGGACATTTCTATTATAAAGGCTTTTCCTGAATGGTTATTGAATGATTATATGAAACAGATTATCTTACCCCGATTTGTATATTATGCGATTGAATATCATATGGCTCTTTTGTAAAGAGAAGGCATTCAAGCGAACACCCCGGATTCCGTTAAGTCTTTTTGCGAATCAAGCCGCTGTTGGATGGTATACAAGCGTCGATACAATCCTTTTTGGGACATCAACTGCTCGTGAGTGCCCATTTCCTTGATATGTTTACCCTCGAGCACCACGATCTTGTTGGCATTCCGAATAGTGGATAAGCGGTGGGCGATAATGATTGTCGTTCTACCCTTCATTAACCGCTCCAATGCTTGTTGAATCAATAGCTCAGTCTCTGTATCGACGGATGAAGTTGCCTCGTCCAGGATCAAAATTGGCGCATTTTTTAATACCGCTCGTGCAATAGAAAGGCGCTGTTTCTGACCCCCAGAGAGTTTGACCCCCCTTTCCCCGATCAGGGTATCATAACCATCCGGTAGAGCACAGATAAAATCGTGAGCGTTCGCTACTTTAGCAGCCGCGATAATCTCCTCCTCAGTAGCATCGGGCCGTCCAAAAAGGATATTATCCCTCACGTTCCCATGAAATAAGAAGACGTCTTGCAAGACGATGCTGATTTGTTGACGTAAACTTTCTAACGTTAGATCACGGATATCATGCCTATCGAGGGTGATAACCCCGCAGCTTACATCGTAAAAGCGAGGGATAAGACTGACAAATGTGGATTTACCGACCCCTGTAGGTCCAACCAGAGCAATGACATTGTGTGCTGGTATATCCAACGAAATATGATCCAGGACGATATCCCCTTCTGAATATGAGAAACTGACATCTTTGAAGCAGATAGATCCATCAACCGTGTCAGTAATAGCGATTGCACCAGATCGGTTATGGATCTCAGGTTCTTCCTCTAATAGTTCACCGACCCGATCTGCACCCGCCAGGGCTCCCTGAACATTCTCCCAGGCACCGCTGAGGTTGCGTATGGGTTGATAGAACATTTCAAGGTAAAGGAAGAAAGCTACCAGATCGGCAACCGGCAGAACCTGTTGGAAGGCGAGTTGTCCACCGAAATAGATTACGACCAATGTGCCCAGCGAGGATGTGAATTCAATAAATGGCTGGAATGTTGCCATCAATCGCAACGCGCTGAGTAGTGAGCGTCGATAGCGATCAATCCCCATACCGACCCGGACGAGTTCGGTATCTTCACGCGTAAATGCTTTGATTTCGCGGATGCCGGAGATATTATCATTCAGTAGCGCATTCAGGTTACCTAACTCTTTCTGCCGTACAACGAAAGCTGGACGCACATACTTTGCATAAATCCTCAACGATAGCACCACTAATGGAATCGGTATCATGCTCAGGAGCAATAACTTCCAGTTCAAGCTGAATAGCACCGCGCTAACACCAATCAAGGTGAGAAGATTGACTAAGATATCAGGAACGGCATGTGCAATCAACTGCTCGAACAGGTCGGAATCATTGATTACTCGAGACATGAGCTGACCGGTTTGTTTGTCCTCATAGAACCGCAAGGATAGGCGCTGTAGATGATCATAAATATGCTTACGCACATCAGCAACCACACCCCAGCCAGCGACATGGGCCATATAACTACGTAGGAACTGCAGCCCAGCACGGGCTATATAGATTAAAAGGACAATAATAGTAAGTTGGGTGATTAGGCTTAGAGAGTTTTTTACGCTAGCCTGGTCAGTGACGGCCGAAATAAGTATCTTTATTATCCAAGGGATAAGCAGTTGTACACCCACCAATAAGAGCATGCTGATAATGGTCACAATTAAAACAATATGGTATTTTCGGGCATAAGCAAAAACGATCTGGAATGGTTTCACTGAATCGCCTTTCTATACGATTAAGGTTTTATAACTATAGATTCTCATCATTTTTTAAATTAAACAGCCGTGATTTTATCATCAACACGACTATGCAATTAGGTTAGATCGCGATACGAGGAGAACGCTCCTCTACTAATTAGCCACTGTTTCCTACACTCTCATCCATCGTTAAGCCGAATTTTTCATACATCGCTCGTCGACCCGGTCGGTCTTTGTCTTGAATAAGCCTGGCACGCCGGGCTACTTCATCGGCTATTTCTTGAGGTACGACCACCACACCGTCATCATCGGCAAGAATATAGTCCCCTGGTTTAACGGAGACACCAGCGCAAACAATCGGTTTTTGATCAAACACTGGTTCTATCCTTCCCATCGGATGGGCAGGGGAGCGAACTGTGCAAAAAACAGGCGTCTTCTGAAGTGTACATTCGTAAGAGTCCCGGCAGGTGCCGTCAATCACATAACCCACAGTTCCTTTAATTCGACCATCCAAGGTATTATATGATCCCAGAATGCCTGCTCGTGTGCGCTTGGCGTCGATTACCAGCACCTCATCAGGCGCACCCCAGCGACCAGTATCGTGCCACAAACCCTCTGGGCCCTCTTGATATTGACGCTTATCGAACTCTTTGTATGACATGCCGGTGAGTGTCTTATCGATCAGGTCATATTCAGCTGTATGGGCGATCCCAGCGAAGTGGATGCCAGAGTATAGTGGGCGCATCTCGGGATCCATCTCATAGTGTTCCTGAAGACCCATCGAGTCGAGCGCATCGGTTACATCTGAGGTTCGAACAGAACGTAAGATTTCTAGAGTTTGCGTATTGATTGCCATATTTGTTTGTTAACCTCCTATTAATTAGAATTGGAGGGCATTATACCTTTCTTTGGTTTATAAAGAGTTATACGATAACGGTTTTACAAGGTAGAATTATCTTAGTAGTCAATAGTTTACCTAATAAAAATCATAAGAGTATTGAAGAAAAAACATTATGGTTGTTAAAAACTCAAGATTCTGCGTTAGAAAAATCATATAAATTGGTCTGGCAAGATAATGCTAATCTATATGATGCCCTTCACAACCTATATGTTTTTAAACATACAAAATAATAAACCTTCGAAAGTTGGAATTGCATAATAAGCATGACCAAGTGGACAGCAATTGCAATCTCGAGTTCAAATATAGCCTTCATCAAATATTGGGGAAACCGCGATTCTCAATTGCGCATCCCTGCCAATGGCTCTATTTCTATGAACCTGGATGGGCTTACGACGCGCACGCGGGTGTCTTTCGATCCAACTCTGAGCAGTGATCGGTTGACCCTGAATGGACAAGCCGTATCTGGTCTGCCTCTTCAACGCGTAAGTGCCTTGCTAGATCGAGTACGGGCAATTGCGAATATTAGGTCATTTGCCGATGTCCAAAGTGAGAATACTTTTCCTGCTGGAGTTGGGATTGCATCCTCTGCCTCGGCTTTTGCGGCGCTAAGCTTGGCAGCAGCAGCTGCTGCTGGATTGGACCTATCTGAAAAAGACCTATCGCGTCTGGGCCGAACTGGATCCGGCTCCGCTTGTCGCTCTATACCTGGGGGATTTGTAGAGTGGCAGGTCGGCCAGAGTGATAATGACTCTTACGCATACTCCATAGCCCCACCTGACTATTGGGATCTGGTCGATTGTATTGCAATAGTCAGTGAGAACCAAAAATCCATTGGGTCTTATAAAGGGAATGACCTTGCAGATACGAGTCCTCTGCAAACGGCCAGGGTTGCTGATGCACCTCGTCGACTGGATATTTGCCGACAGGCGATCCTGACCCGCGATTTTAATACCCTGGCTGAAATCACTGAATTGGACTGCCATCTGATGCATGCGGTTATGATGACCTCTGCACCACGGCTGTTTTATTGGCAGCCAACCACCTTAGATGTTATACACACAGTCATCGGCTTGCGTAAAGGTGGTTTTCCAGTCTGCTATACGATTGACGCAGGTCCTAACGTCCATTGTCTTACCCCAGCTCCTTCTGCAGAAAAATTAGGAACCTACTTAATCCAAATCCAGGGGGTAACACGTATGCTCAATGCACATCCAGGTGGTCCTGCCCGGTTGGAAAGTTAAAAAATATATAATCCTTATAAACTTTTAACCTTTACCTCCCACCATAATACCTTCTGTTATAATCATATTGAATAAAAAAATGATATTGTTTAAAGGTAAGAGATGAGCGCACAATCGCTTTTAGAGTTTATTTTTACTCTTGCAGCATTGATCATAATCCATGAATTTGGACATTTTATTGTTTGTCGTCTATGTAAGGTCGAGGTAGAAGAATTCGGTCTCGGATTCCCTCCGCGGATGTTGACCCTCTTTACGGCGGGTGGGACGAGATTTACTCTGAACTGGCTTCCTTTTGGTGGTTTCGTCCGTCCAAAAGGTGAGAATGACTCTTCTATCCCGCGGGGGTTAGCTGCTGCTAACCCATGGAAGAGGATAGCCGTTTATTTAGCAGGACCAGGGATGAATATTTTGGTCGGTATTATCCTTTATATGGTGATATTTAGCAAGTTTGGTAACCCGGTTCCTGTAGAAAACCAGGTGCAGATAATGGCAGTTGCTGCGGATTCTCCTGCCCAACAAGCAGGTCTTCAAGCCTGTGATTACTTTGTAAAGGTTGACAATCAGGATATCACCAGTACCGATCAGCTCCAATCGTTGATCAAGTCCAACCTGGGTAAATCGACAAGTATGGTATTACAGCGGGGAAGCCAGGTTTATGAAGCTAATCTTATTCCGCGCCTAAATCCCCCTGTGGGACAGGGTGCTATCGGTATTTCAATGTCTAATCCCATCCAGTTCCAACCCATAGGATTGACAGCGGCACTGCCCATGGGGATGACGGCGGTCTATAACTATGGGCATGCATTGGTCACATTACCGGGTCGGATGATACTAGGCCAGATACCACCTGATCAAGGACGGTTGGTTGGGTTTAAAGGGATGTATGACATGTACCAGGAGGTAAGCCAGAGCAATACCGGCAATTGCACACCCCGATTAATGAATATCCTAGCCTTTTTTGCCGCGATAACCACCTCGCTGGGCTTATTAAACTTACTCCCTGTACCTGCCCTGGATGGCGGTCGTATCATGTTTGTCCTGCCTGAAATCATCATCCGCCGGCGTATCCCCCAGGAATACGAAAACTGGATCAATGTAGTAAGCTTTACTCTCCTTCTACTGGTCATACTTTATATCAACCTGCAAGACTTTATTAACCCTATCGTATTCCCTAAGTAACCTTTTTTGTATATATGAACACGCCAAACCAAATTCCGATCCAAAAGCTACTGGATGCGTTGCTAGATGAAAGTACTTATTTCCACCCTCGCTATCTTTATCGTCTATCCGATATGGACCCGGATGACCTGGCTAGGTTAATAAAGGTCTGGAATCAGGTGCCCCTATGGCGTCGTCAAGCCCTAATGGAGGACCTCCAAGAGCTCAGCGAAAATGACACATTACTATATTTTGAGGGCATGGGCAGGATTGCTTTAAAGGACAGCGATCCCAAAGTGCGCATGCTAGCTGTTCGCATCTTAGGTGAATATGAAGATCGTGAGCTGATCCCAGTTTACCTTAAGATGGTTGAGTCGGATAGTGACGCTAATGTAAGAGCCATGAGCGCCACAGCCTTGGGAGCATTTGTATATCTAGGTGAGATTGATGAGCTACCAGAAAAAAAGTTCCGTCAGGTGGAAAACACACTGTTGAGGGTAGTGAAAGGTTCGGATGACCCCTTGGTGAGACGACGTGCTTTGGAAGCCCTGGGTTTCTCAAGTCGAACGGAAGTAATCCCGTTGATTGAAGAGGCTTGTAACTCAAAAAAAAGCGATTGGATGGTTTCCTCGCTCTTTGCTATGGGACGCTCAGCCAATGAGTATTGGAACAACCGAGTTTTAACGATGCTGAGTCATTCACTCCCTGATATTCAAGCTGAGGCAGCCAGCGCCGCTGGTGAGCTCGGTATCAAAGAAGCTGTGCCTATTTTATTTGAGTTGTTAGATGATAGCGATATCGACGTGCGGATGGCAGCAATATGGTCGCTCTCTCAAATTGGTGGGGAGGGAGTGGGAGAAGCCTTGGAAGAAAGGCTGGATCAAGCCGAAGATGAAGATGAAGCGGATTTTATAGAGTCAGCACTCGACAATCTGGCTTTTACAGAGGATATGGGGTTATTCTCTATGATTGGTCTAGCGAAGGATACACGGCTTGATGTACCAGAATACGATAAACATCCTTCTAATGGAGAAAACCTGGAGGACGATACAGACACCGAGGACACTCAGGTTTGAGTGAGTTACTGACATTATTTATAAACAATCTGTTGCCCATTTTCCTGATTTCTGGGATGGGATATCTGTTGGGAAGATGGCTTAAAATAAGTCCACGTACATTTTCTCAACCGTTTTTTTACTTTTTTAGTCCTTGCCTTGTATTCAACTCGCTCATCCACACCCAGCTAAGCAGCGATGCTATCCTGCGGATGATGTTTTTCGCATTATCTATTACTGCCATCATTGGGCTGATAACATGGTTTGTCGGCTTAACAATGCATTTAGAGCGCAGTATATTAGCTGCAGTTATGCTCACCAGTATGTTCAATAACGCAGGTAATTTAGGATTGCCGGTCAATTTATTCGCTTTTGGTGAAACTGCGCTAGCTTATGCCACGCTCTATTTTGTAACTGTATCGACCTTGAACAACACCGTTGGGGTTGTCATTGCTTCGCTCGGCTCTACAAATATAAAACAGGCTGTATTAGGTCTGTTTAAAGTACCCGCCCTTTATAGTATTTCACTGGCCTTTATTATCATAAACCAGGGTTGGCATTTACCATTGTTCCTTGAGCGTTCCGTCGGCCTGGCGGCTAATGCGGCAATACCGCTAATGTTAGTTTTATTAGGCCTTCAATTTCAAAATATCCGTTGGGCAGGACATGTCCTGCCATTGGGTGTAACCAATATTATTCGTCTATTGGTATCACCTGTAATTGCGCTTGTGCTTAGCCCGGTCTTTGGCCTTGCGGGTGTGTCGCGCCAGGCGGGGATTCTCGAATCAGCTATGCCGGCTGCGGTTCTCACGACCGTTATTGCGACTGAATTTAATATCGAACCCGCTTTTGTCACCGCGGCGGTATTCACATCCACCCTTCTCAGCCCATTGACATTAACGCCGTTACTCGCATATCTAAAATAAAAATGTACCGTTTTGCTACGATTTTATTGATAATATCACTCCTGTTTGGAATAATACCTCCCTGGCGGGCTTTAGCTGATATAAAAGTCCTGGAGCCTCAGGTAGATTACACATTCGGTGGTCAGATCATATTTCGAGTAAATATCCAATCCGATACCCCTCTAAAAAATGTACAGGTATTCTTTCGCAGTGAAGGTGATACCTCTACTGTAGCAGAGACAGCAACGATTAATTCGCAAGGTGAAGCAGTTTATGTTTACGATCTAACCCATCAGCCGTTACTTGCTTATTCTAAGATCGATTATTGGTTCACGGTAACCCCTCAAACTGGTGTAGCTTTTACGAGCACC
>CAZPWU010000016.1:0-12102 GCA_964590325.1 uncultured Anaerolineaceae bacterium
ATAAGGGACACCGCGCGATTTGGGAGGCCTTCGTTGCCGCCATCATCTCCGGTGGACCACCACCGATCCCTTACGAGCATCTGTTTGGCGTGACCAAGGCGACTTTTGCGGCCGTGCAGGCGCTACGCTGTGGGCAGATAGTAATCCTGGGATCATAATAAAGGGGATCCTATGTCCAACTATGAGATTACCTCTCTTACAATCACCGGTTATTCTGGAAAATCCGTGCTCAACCGCTTTTACAGGCAGGACCAACCGGCTACCATCCAGGCCATCCTAATACCGGGCCTGCGCTATACATGCGACATGCCCCTGCTCTACTACCCCACCAAGCTACTCCTACAGCGCGGGATCGATGTGCTGCAGCTCCACACCGATTACACCATCTCCTCTTACCAGTCCTTACCGCCCGGTGAGCGCGCCGCCTGGCTGCTCGCAGACGCGCAGGCTGCTGTTCAGGTTGGACGCAACCAGCGCAGCTATTCTAAATTGATCCTCATCGGTAAATCTATCGGCACGCTGGCCTTAGCCGGGCTGGTCTCCACCGATTTAGGGGCCGAGGCAATGACCATCTGGCTCACCCCGCTCCTGCACCAGCCTTTCCTGGTGAACGCCGCTCTGCAGTATAAAGCGCCGGTTCTGTTCATAGCCGGCTCGGGCGACAGTACCTATGATCCCGATGCCATGGAGCGCATCCGGCAGGCTACTGGGGCTGAGGCCTTGGTCATCGATGGCGCAGACCACAGCCTGGAAATCTCGGGGGACCTTTCCCGATCCCTGCGTGCTCTGGAAGAAGTGATCCAGGCCATCACCAAATTCCTTGAAATGAATCATATATAGTTGAAATTTATGGGCGTTCTCCATCGTCTCTCCCTCGCCCTCAAAGTACTACGCCAGCTCGGTCCACGGCAGGTGGCATTGTACACCTGGTACCAATTGGGGCTGCGAGCCGGGTACCTGAGATGGACGACGAATGACGGTGGACGAAAGAAAAACCTCCATCCTTCGTCCTTTGTCATCCGCCCTGTCTTAGACCTGCCTGACCTTAACGAATTGGCCTCTGTGCTTGGGAATGACGGCCTCACCCGCCTGTTCACCGAAGCCGATGAGATCGCGGCTGGCAAGGTGCGGCTATTCGGTGGGGAGCCTATGCCCCTTGTGCTGGTCCCGGAAGGGCAGTTAAAACATTGGACCTTTTATGAAAAGGGGGAAGGGACAGAGGAAAAAGAGGATATAAAATGGACCTGGGAGGCGGGACGGTTCGGCTGGGCCTGCACATTAGGGCGCGCTTACTATTTAAGCAAGGATGAGCATTACGCCCAGGCTTTTTGGGATTATGTCGAGACTTTCCTTAAAGCCAATCCGCCCTACATGGGACCCCATTGGGCTTCCGCTCAGGAGGCAGCCTTGCGCGTGATCGCTTTCGTCTTCGCCTATCATACCTGCGCCGCCTCGCCCCACTCCACACCCGAACGGGTGACCTGCCTGGCCCAGGCCATCGCCGATCACGCTGAGCGTATTCCACCCACCCTGTCCTACGCGCGCGCCCAAAATAATAACCACCTTCTGACCGAAGCTCTCGGTTTATATACTGCTGGTATCGTCCTGCCGGACCATCCCTCGGCGCGCCGCTGGCATGATCTCGGCTGGCAGTGGTTCAACCGCGCCCTGCAAACCCAAATCGACACCGACGGCACCTACATCCAGCACAGCACCAACTACCATCGCCTGATGCTACAAGCAGCTTTATGGGGTCATATCCTGGCCCAACATGAAAGTCGACCATTCCCTGAGGTGACTCGGCAGAATCTGGTCGCGGCGACAAGCTGGCTGCTTGGCCTCCTTGATTCCGAAACGGGCCTTGCTCCCAACCTCGGCCCCAACGACGGCGCCTATATCCTGCCACTGACAACTTGCCCTTACAATGATTATCGCCCTGCTCTGCAGGCCGTAACTGCCGCGTTCCTGGGTAAATGCCCCCTCTCCCCCGGTCCATGGGACGAAATGCTTTTATGGTTGCAGGTTACGGGTTCCAGGTTGAATGTTAAACCCTCAACTTTCAACCTTCCACCTCTTTCTCATCCATTACGCATCACATCTCACAGTTCTTGGGCTTATTTACGAGCCGTACATTTTAAGTCTCGTCCCGGGCACGCCGACCAGCTGCACCTGGACCTGTGGTGGAGGGGATTAAACATCGCACAGGATGCTGGCACATACTCTTACAATGACCCTCCACCATGGGATAATACCCTGGTACACACCTCGGTCCACAACACGCTCACCGTGAATGGACAGGACCAGATGACTCACGCAGGGCGCTTCCTCTGGCTGGATTGGGCACAGGGACGGGTCATCTCACACGAACGCGCCGGGGATGGGTCTTGGGAGAGGTTGGTCGCTCAGCACGATGGCTATCGACGGCTGGGCCTGATCCACCGCCGGATCGTCACTGCTTATACCGATGACCGCTGGGTGATCGTTGATAAATTACTTCAAGTTCCAGGTGCCAATTTGAAAGTTAAACCATCAATTATCATCCATCAACTTTCAGCTTTCCAACTTTCAACCGAATTGCATTGGCTGCTGCCCGACTGGCCCTGGGAGATGGATAAGGAGAGCAGAGAATCGAGAGTAGAGCTCCGGCTAAAATCATTCTATGGGTGGATCACTCTGCAGGTGCGAGGTGCGACACCAACCGAAGAGTCCCCAATTCCTGGCCCCTTACCCCTCATCCCTTCTCTTTTATCCCCCCGTCTTGTCCGCGGTGGAGAATTATTACACGGCTCCGGACCTGTCTCTCCTATCTTGGGTTGGACCTCTCCCACCTATGGGTATAAAATACCCGCTCTGTCGTTCTCGATCAAGGCTGAGGGTACGCTGCCCATGAACATTGTCAGTGAGTTTTATTTGACTCCTGAACCTCGATGAAACTCAAGAAAAGCGCCACCGCCGTCGTTTTCAGTGAAGACTCTCACCAGGCGTTGCTCATTCTGCGGGGAATCTTGCACACCTGGAGCCTGCCTGGAGGCGGTATCGAATCCGGTGAAACCCCAGAGCAAGCTGCGCTACGAGAGACCCTCGAAGAAACTGGCTACCTGATCACTACGGACCGTTATGTTGGCGAATACAACCGGTCTCAACTCCATGATAGAGGAACATCCTTTCCCTCCAATGCATATCCTTCTCGTCCACCAGGCCTTTGCCGCTCTCGATGAACCCGGCGGCACTCGCCATCATGAGTTAGCGCGCGGCCTGACCGAGCTAGGCCACCGCGTGACAATCATCACCAGTCCGGTCAGCTACCTGACGGGTACCGCGTCCGGGGACCGCATATCCTGGGTAACCCGGCAGGTCGATGGTGAAGTGACCATCCTGCGTACCTACACCTATCCTGCCCTGCACCGCAGTTTTGTGCACCGCGTATTCAGCTTCTTGAGTTTCATGGTCTCATCCTTTTGGGTCGGGCTGGGAATAAGGGACGTAAACCTGGTGTGGGGCACTTCCCCACCCATTTTCCAGGGGGCGACTGCCTGGGCGCTGGCACGTTTGAAACGTGTCCCATTTCTATTTGAGGTGCGCGACCTGTGGCCCGCATTTGCCATCGGTGTTGGGGTGCTGCGTAACCCGGCCCTGATCCGCGCCTCAGAATGGTTGGAGCATTTCCTCTACCGCCACGCTGACATCGTGATGGTCAACTCGCCCGGCTTCATTGCCCATGTAAAAGAGGGCGGGGCGCAGCGGGTGGAGCTGGTTCCCAACGGATCTGACCCGCGCATGTTTGACCCTCAAGCTGATGGGGCTGATTTCCGGCGCACTCATGGCCTGGAGGGCAAATTCGTCGCCCTGTACGCAGGCGCCCACGGCATGTCCAACGACCTGGGCGTGGTCCTTGAAGCTGCCCTGCGCCTGAGAGACTGCCCAGACATCGCCGTGGTCCTGTTGGGAGATGGCAAAGAAAAGCCTGCGCTCATATCAAACGCCTCGGAGATGAAGCTAAACAACCTGAGCTTCCTACCACCTGTGCCGAAAAAAGAGATACCCGGTGCGCTGGCTGCTGCTGATGCCGGCATTGCCATATTAAAGCCTATCCCACTTTACGCTACCGTATATCCCAACAAGGTGTTTGATTACATGGCTGCTGGTCGTCCGGTAGTACTGGCAATCGATGGCGTGATCCGAGAAGTGGTGGAGACTGCTGGCGCAGGGATTGTCGTACCCCCCGGTGACCCGGTTGCCCTGGCGGAGGCCATCCGCTGTCTGGCGTATGACCGCCAGCGGGGGCATGAGATGGGCTTGAGAGGCCGTCGTTACGTGGAGACCTATTTCGACCGGGCTACCCTGGTAGCTCAATTGGATAAGATTATCAAAGATCTTTCATGAATGATCTGAAACTATCTGCAAGGGTGAAAGCCCTCCAGACCCAACGTGAAAATTTCCGCTACGTCCAGATCGATGCGATCGGGATCGGCCTGGCAGGTGCTGCCGCTCCCTTCTTACCTGTTTTCCTGACACGCCTCGGCGCGACCACCTTACAGGTCAGTCTATTGACGGTCATGCCGGGAGTTACCGGCTTGTTCCTGGCCCTCGTCGTAGGGCGTTTCTTGCAAAGCCGCCGCAATATCGTACCCTGGTTCAGCGCCGCACGGCTCCTGGTGATCTCCTCATATGCGCTGACCGGCATTGTGCCATTCATCATCCCTGCTAATTACGCCATAACCGCGATCCTGGTGATCTGGGCCTTTGCCACATTACCCCAGACAATGGTGGCTATTGCCTTTTCGGTGGTAATGAACGCCGTCGCCGGGCCCGAAGGCCGCTATGACCTGATGAGCCGCCGCTGGTCCATCCTGGGGTTAACCACCGCCATCACCGTCGCCATTGCCGGGCAGATTTTGGATCGTATCGACTTCCCGCTCGATTATCAGATCGTCTTCCTGGGATTATCATTGGGGGGTCTGATCAGTTACTATTTCTCAAGCCGCATCACGCTGCCAGATATCGAACCGCCTCCCCATAAATCTGGCCTATCGTTGGCTCAAAATCTCAGAGCCTATATACAACTGGTCAGCAGCGAGCGTGCTTTCGTCTCCTTTGCCGTCAAACGTTTCGTGTATTTCTCGGGGGTAGCACTGGCAGCACCGATCTTCCCGATCTATTTCGTGCGCGTGGTAAACGCCTCGGATGCCTGGATTGGGTTTATCAATACCGTACAAACAGCCCTCATGCTGGTGGGTTATTACCTTTGGACACGGCAGTCCAGAAGACGCGGCTCACGTCTTGTGCTGCTGTCAACTACGCTGGGCATGTCGCTCTATCCAGCCCTCGTCAGCATGACCAGCCATGTGGGTATGATTACACTCTACGCCGGTATGGCGGGTATATTCCAGGCAGGGCTGGACCTGGTATTTTTCGACGAATTGATGAAGACCGTGCCGATCCAATACAGCGCTACCTTCGTTTCGCTGGCCCAAAGCATGCAGTACCTCTCCTCGATTGCTGCACCGCTCGTGGGCACCACCCTCGCCAACCAGATCGGCCTGAGCGGGGCACTGCTGGTGAGTGCGGGGCTGCGGTTCGCCGGCTTTGGCTTGTTTGCCCTGAGCGCCAAACCCGTCCAGCGGGCAGTGACCGAGGAAAACCACCTCTAATATAGGGTATAATCCCAGCCGTGCCCAAAAAAGCATCCGCTGAAGAGTTGTCTGTAGAAGAGTTACGCCGCCTGCTCGTTGAAAAACGGCGTAAAATGCGCCAGGATCAGCTGGAGCATTTCCGGCGTACCGGCCGTGTCGTAACCCTGGCGTCGGATATCCCAGCACCCAGCCTGGAGGACCTGCATTCTGGTTCTATCCCGGAGGATGATGAGAGCGCACATAAAAGTGCCGACCGTCGCAAGCGTATCTTTGACGGCCTTCTGCTGGCAGTAGAAATCCTCGGCGTTATAGGTCTGGTATTCGTGTTATACAACGGTCTGAAGATTATCCGCAATCTAAATCGCGAATCCGCCCAGGTTCTGGAACAGCCGACTCTGACACCGACGGCTGTAATTATAGCGGTTGTGCTTCCTTCTGGTCATACACCCCCAAACTCCCCGGGTGGGACAAAGCCCAACGAGGCTGAGATCCCGGAACACCTGCGACCCCTGGTGCAGTCATTAGCCAACGTACCTATACCCACCCCAGGGCCAGAACAGACCACTCGCATCCAGATTCCGGCTCTCGGAGTGGATGCACCGATCGTCCAGGGCGATGGCTGGGAGCAGTTAAAAAAGGGCGTAGGCCAGCATGTTGGCTCGGCCAATCCCGGTGAGAAAAACAACATAGTACTCACGGCTCATAACGATGTCTTCGGTGAAATCTTCCGTTCACTTGATAAGCTCAAGAATGGCGACGAAGTGATCCTGTATACCAATCAGCGCACCTACACGTACGTTGTTAACGGCAGCACCATCGTTGAGCCGACGCGTGTGGAAGTTATGGCACCCACAAACCAGGCTATTGTCACATTGATTTCGTGCTATCCATATATGGTCGACAATAAACGCATTGTAGTGACCGCCCAGTTACAGCCCGTGAGCCGGTAAAATAATTAGCCTCAGCTCAACGTATACCGAATTGTTGATGGAGTTGATAAACCATGAGTAAGAAGAGCAAACGCCAGGTTCGTAAAGAGACAACCCTTGCAGGCAGTGGATCCGCTTCGTCTGCTGCTGCCAGTGCCAGTAAACCCTTCGAATTTAACCCCGATTACACGTATGTCAACAAAGACCTGCGCCGGATCGGGGCACTGTGGGGATCATTCCTCGTCATCCTTATCGCACTGGCTATCATCCTGCGATAGGCGGAACAATCCCGGTTGCATATTTAATTTAAACTGGCTAGAATAGGGGGTATGGTGATAAACCACCCTCGTTGGACATTTCAAACCAAGCTCTGGGTCAGCCTGATCCTGCTGGCCTTTTTTGTCTATCTGTTAACCCGCTTCCACGCCGTCATAACCCCACTGGTCCTGGCTGCTATCCTGGCTTTCGTCTTATCCCCAATCGTCGATTTTTTACAAAAACACACCCGTCTCCACCGTGGAGTCATTATCTTGTTCTGCTACCTGATCCTGATAGGAATCCTGGCAGTCATCCCCATAGTCATCACCCCTATCTTGGGGAGGGAATCTGACGACATCAACCTGGACTTTCAGAAAACCGTTAATCAGGCCCGGACAGTACTGGGCCATCAATATCAGATCGCCGGTCAGACGATCGACGGCAACGCCCTGCTGACTCAATTCGCAGGCTCTCTACAAGGCTTCTTGCAGCCTATCCTCGGACGTACCCTGTCCCTGGTAATGGATATCATTACATCGATTATCTGGCTGGTATTCATCTTTGTCGTCTCGTTCTACCTTGTAAAAGACAGCCACCGTTTGCGGGAATGGCTTACAAACCTGCCCCCTCCCGCCTACCGGCAGGATTTTATCCAATTAAGCTCTGAAATCAACCAGATCTGGGGGGCATTCTTCCGCGGCCAACTGCTCTTAGCCTTGATTGTAGCCTGCATCTTCATCGTAATCGGGTATATCCTGGGCATCCCTTTTGCGCTGGCGATGGGCGCTCTGGCGGGTCTGCTGGAGTTCATCCCCAGCATCGGGCATGGCATCTGGCTGACCATTGCCAGCATCCTGGCTTTGACCCTGGGTTCCACCTGGCTGCCATTACAAAACTGGTTCTTCATGCTGATCATCATCGGCTTACATTTAATCTACCAGCAATTTGACCTGAACTACCTGATCCCGCGCGTTATCGGCCGTCGCGTCCGCCTTCCCCCACTGGTGGTTATCCTGGGGATCGTCGCGGGAGCTGCACTGACTGGGGTGCTGGGAGTCGTGCTGGCGGCTCCTACGATCGCCTCGGCGCGCGTGATCGGGCGTTATATATATGCGAACCTTTTTGATCTGGATCCATTTCCTGGGAGTATGGCAACGCCACTGCCGCCTCCCAACCCGCGTTGGTGGCAGCGTACGAAAAAGGACCGCGAAGCTGTATGACGACACCTACCACCCCAAATCCATCTTATAAATCTCCAAGATGGGGAGCAACCACCAAAATGGTGGTCGGTCTGACCATCACCGGTCTGGTGCTTGTGCTTTTATTCTACTTCCGCAACCTGATCGGGCCTCTTCTATTGGCTTTCATCCTGACTTATCTGCTCCACCCTCTGGCGGTCCGGTTAAGCAATACTACCCGGCTTAACTGGAGGACAGCCGTCAGTATCATTTACTTTATCTTGATCATACTGGTCGCCGGACTCATTACACTGACCGGCCTGGCAGTGATTCAACAGATCCAGAACGTCATCCAGCTCGTGCAGGATTTTATCTACAACCTGCCAACCCTGTTCGCCGATCTCACCACCCGCGCCTACATGCTCGGACCGTTCACCTTCGACTTGTCTCAATTTGACTTGAAGACGCTCAGCGATCAACTGTTGGGATCTGTCCAACCGCTTCTGGGACGCCTGGGATCGCTGGTCAGCTCCTTTGCCACCAGTGCGTTTACGTCGTTTGCATGGGGGCTGTTTATCCTGGTGATTTCCTACTTTCTGCTGGCTGATGGAGGCCGAGTGCCGGATACGCTCAATTTCATGCATATCCCGGGTTATGACGCTGACATTAAACGGATAGGGCGCGAGCTAGGCCGCACCTGGAATGCATTCTTGCGCGGCCAGTTGATCATCATGGTGCTGATAATCCTCCTTTACATGGTCTTATTGAACATATTTGGCGTACGCTACGCTATTGCCATTGCCATCCTGGCCGGGTTGGCCAAGTTCGTACCTTACGTTGGCCCGTTCATGACCTGGCTGGTCACAGCCATGGTTATCATATTTACGAACACGAGTCACTTCGGAATACGACCGGTGTATTATGCGGGACTTGTCATCGTCATCGGGATCGTAGTGGACCAGATCTTCGACAACCTGGTGACACCACGCTTGCTCGGACAGACCCTGGGGGTGCACCCCGCCGCTGTCCTCGTCGCGGCGATCATCGCAGCCAGCCTGATCGGCATCATTGGTCTGCTCCTGGCTGCCCCCGTCCTGGCGACTGTCAACTTACTGGGACGATATATTATCCGCAAGATGCTCGACCAGGATCCCTGGCCCGAGGCAGAGACAGGCTACCAGAGTATACAAATACCGCTGGTCGGGCGCGCCTTTCAGCGCCTGCGGGTCTGGTGGCGCTCCAGGCGGCAAAGGTCAGGAAGCTGATTAATTGAATAAAGGGAGGGAAATATGTCCAGTAAAACTGCCGGTATCGTCCTGATCATCGTCGGCATCATCATCATAGTTATCTCGCTGACCGCCGACACTATCGGGATTGGCAGGTACCCGTCTGCCATCGGTCCACTCCAATGGATTAGCGCGGGTGTGGGCTTAGTGATCGCTTTCGTTGGTGCCGCATTAGCCCTGAGAAAATCATCTAAACCGTAAGGGTCACCAACCCCCCGTTTTAATGCGGTTCCTGATCACATCCTGCAAGCCTGACAGCATATCCCGGAAATAATTCTTGTGAACCGGGTTCTCGTCCGTGGCCTGCAGCTCCAGGCGCCCTAAAAAATACACAACCCACGATAGCCAAGTGCGCGGGTCGCTGTAGGATTGTGAGATCGCCTTCGCTGTCCCGTCTAATAAATCGCGCAGTTCATCTTCCTTGCTCATGAATCATCCTCCTGATAATATGGGATGTTGATGGGGTAATTTTACTATTAAGTACGTGTACAGGGGAACTGGATCGACATTAGCGTTACGAAATATACTCTGGCCTGGGTATCATCATACCCTTTCAGGTGAATTGAACGGCGGTGGCGATAAACGAATTAGCCCCTCCGCCGGGGTCGGGGGAGGGGCTTGGGGAAAATGCGACAAAGTACGTCGCTTGGGATGGGGTCGGGTCACATGGCCAAATTGGATTGGCCGTAGATCTGCTCGCGGACTTTGATCACCTGGCGGCGCAGGCGGTCGTCACGCTCCAGCAGGTCGGCCACTTTTTCGCAGGCGTACATCACCGTGGTGTGGTCGCGGCCTCCTATGGCCTCGCCGATCTGAGGCAGGGAGTAGTTCGCCTCCTCACGCAGCAGGTACATGGCCACCTGGCGAGGCAGCACCACCTCCTGCGTGCGATCGCGCCCCAGGATGCGGTCCATCGTTACCCCGAAAACATCGGCAACCGTGCGCACGACGTCGTCCGACTCGACCTCCCGGCGGTGAGGCAGCAGGTCCGCCAGGGCAGAGTCCGCTAACTGCGAGGTCAGCGGAAGGCCGCTCAGGTCCGAAAAGGCCATGATGCGTGTCAGTGCGCCCTCCAACTCACGGATGTTTGACTGCACCCGGCGGGCAATGGTCTCTAAAATCTCACCCGGAAGCTGGTAACCGGCCCGTTCCGCCTTGGAGCGTAGAAAAGCCAGGCGGGTCTCGTAGTCCGGTGGTTGGATGTCGGCTGCCAGCCCCCATTCGAAGCGTGAGCGCAGGCGCTCTTCAAGGGTCACCAACGCTTTCGGAGGCCGGTCCGAGGAGACCACGATCTGCTTGTCCTGCCCGTGCAGGGTATTAAAGGTATGGAAAAATTCCTCTTGGGTGGACTCTTTCCCGGCGATGAACTGGATGTCATCGATCAGCAGGACGTCGTTGCGGCGATATTTCTCGCGGAAGGCCTGGGTCGTATGGGAACGGATGGCGTTGATCAGGTCATTGGTGAACTCTTCGGAGGAGACGTACAGTACCTGCAGGCCGCGCTTTTCGCAACCATTGCCGATGGCGTGCAGCAGGTGGGTCTTGCCCAGGCCCACACCACCATACAGGAAGAGAGGGTTATATGCCTGGGCTGGTTTTTCGGAGACGTCCATCGAAGCGGCGTGCGCCAGCCGGTTGCTTGCCCCCACCACGAAGTTTTCAAAAGTATAACGGGAGTTTATCGTATGGTTCACCGGTTGATTTTGGATGACCTGAGGCTCCTCCGGTGGCTCCTCAACTTCAACCGGCTCGCTGGTGTTCTGCCAGACGATGAAGCGCACCTCGATGGTGCGGTTCATGATCCCTGTCAGCAGGCGTGTGGCCGTGCTGGACAGGCGGCTTTCCAACCAATCGCGAGCGTAGGCATTCGGCACCCCGATGATAAATGCCCCATCTTCATAAGTGACCAATTCCGCATCGCGCACCCAGGTGTCAAAAGTCGCTTTCGACATCTCCATTTGCAGCTGCCCTAAAGCGGCATTCCAGGCTTGCTCAGCTTTCATGTCACTCCTCCTTTCTCCCAATTGACAACCTGCCCCTGCTACTCAGCATACAATTGCTACCCCCGAAAAGTGCACCATACACACCTCCCTGCCGTCATCCTCGGCAAGGGACAAAGATCGTACCGTTTTTAGTTATAACGCTATTAGCCTAGAAAATCGATCAAACAATAAGGTAAGGGGTTTTCCCCCTGTTTCACATGATGATCGTTGTGCGATGGGCTGTGCAATTACTGCTCATGCAATATGCATTCTAGCAGAAAAATGCCTTCAAGAGCAATACGATTAACCTACGGGATTCTAAAAAAAGTAAATACTTTAAGATTGGGAATCTTAAAGGTATGCCGGTGCGCTCCGCGATTACTCGCTAACCTGCACCTGGAATCCCGTCGCCCAAAGGTAGGGGGAGAGACATGCACCAACCCCAAATGTGGCATTACCATACGAAAAACGCAGGATACCCCCAAGTATGGGGTAGGAAATGTTAAAGAATTGATCACGGGGAATCCCTTCAGGTCATTCTGATAAACCACCAAAAATAACGCCTTCTGAGCGGTTAAAGGGCTCGGAAACCTGTTTTTACTATCAAAACACGTTCAATGCTGCATAAGACCTGTAAAATGTTTATATCGCTCCTACACCATGTTAACGGTTTTCTTGCGCGGTCGGAGTATCCTATAAGCACAGTAACTGCCGGACTTCTCCGGCTCAGACTGCGTTGTTTCTAAAACAATTATAACGTAGCGTTATTTACAATAATGCTACTTGTTCAGAGGAGAGAACAGATATGTCCAAAATCATCGGTATTGACCTGGGAA
>CAZPWU010000017.1:0-12076 GCA_964590325.1 uncultured Anaerolineaceae bacterium
CCTGGCCCACCTGCGTGTGCAGAATTTATGGTTGCTATTAGCATTGGCAGGCCTGGCCTCGTTAACCCACGTCCTAAAAGTGGTTGGTCCTACACCCCGCTCTAATTACCAGATCAGCTTTATGGTCTACAGTTTTACGCTGGTTTTATTGGGCATTCCAGCGGTCATTTTTGTAATCCTGGTAGCGCACATCGTCGAGTGGTTATGGCATCGCTATCCCTGGTATATCCAGTGCTTCAACATGGGCTCTTTTGTCGTAGCCATCAGCGTCACTGGTGTAGTCTATGCCTGGTTTGTCCCGGACAGCACACCGGTCAGTGTGATCAGTGTGTTGGGAATTCTGCTAGCTATGGGGGTGTTCACCTTTACCAACCACTTGATGATCGGGCTGGTGCTTAAGTTGGCCCGCGGCGAAGATTTCTCAGAGTCGCAGGTGTTTGGCGGTTTACCGCTAATACTCGACTTTTCACTGTTCGGGATGGGCGCTGGTGCAGCAGTCATCTGGATGTACAATCCTTTTGCTGTCATTCTGGTAATCATCCCTCTGTACCTTATTTACAGCACGCTGAAGGTCCCGGCATTGGAGCGCCGGGCTGAGACGGATCCCAAGACTGGACTGTACAATGCCGGTCATTTCACTGAGGTCCTGGAAATGGAGCTGGCACGCGCGGATCGGTTTGATCGTCCTATAACCGTGGTGATGGCTGACCTGGACCTGCTGCGAAATATTAATAATACCTACGGTCACCTGGCTGGCGACCAGGTTCTGATCGGTGTCGCTCAAATTTTACAGAAATCTTTCCGAGATTATGATGTTGTAGCTCGTTTTGGTGGGGAAGAATTTTCTGTATTAATGCCAGAAACCCGACCTGAACAGGCCATCTCGCGTATTGAAGACATCCGGGCGATCATTGAGGTCACGGATTTTGATATTCAGACCAGCACCACCCCGATCCGGATTACGATGAGCTTCGGTATTGCCGGTCGCACCCGCATGGGTCAGACGCCCAAAGACATAATTCACAGCGCAGACCTGGCCCTGTATCAGTCTAAGTTAAATGGTCGTAATCGAGTTTTTCTTTACATGGGTGAGGGTACTTATAAGTCAATGCCGATAACTCGTCCGCGACCAGACCGCATCCCGGCTAAGGCAGAAACCAATCAGCCCTCTCCAGAGCCTCCCACTACCCCAGCGTCATCCGTCTCTGGGTCTGCACCTCGGGAGTCAAAGCCTGTTACAGAAATCAAGTCAAAGCCGCAGTGGCTGCTCGATCTTTATATCGGAACAGTCGTCATGCTGGCCTTCGTCCTCTTGGGTTTAAATATTCGTCCGGTGCCTTTTGAAGACTGGGTTGGGTTAGCCATATTCGCTCTGCTGGTCCTGCTGGCGGAAGGTTTATCTATTGATATTTATGTCAAGGAAACTTCGGTTTCGACCTCGGCGGCACCTCTGATCGCGGGCATCTTGCTCTTTGGACCTGTTGGGATTCTGGTGCTCAGCCTGGTGCAGGCTGCCACTGCGTTGATCAAGCACGGTAGCCGTATCAGCCGCTTATATTTCAATGCTGGCAACCAGATCATCGCGGGGATGTTGTGTTATGAGCTGGTGGCCTTGACCGGTCAACCTTTCACCTCCCTGCCAGTACAGGTTCAGGTGGGCCTCAGCTTGCTCTCAGCAATCATTATCTATTTCTCTACGACCATCTTGATTACTGTGGCAATCGACCTCAACACCGGTCAGCCCTTTAGCCAGGTATGGGCTGAACGCTTCCGCTGGCTGGCGCCATTTTACCTGGCAATGGGTCTGATGGCTTATGCTTTAATCTTTGGCTACCATAGCAATGGATTGGTCGGTGTGCTGGTGATCCTGGTTCCGCTGTTGCTCTTACGCTACAGTCAGAAGATCTATATTGGTCGGACGAAAGAAATGGTCACACAGTTAAGAGCAAACAATATTGAGCTTCAGCAGCAGTCTGGTGAGATCTCCCAGATCAATGAAGAGTTACTATTAGCTCTTTCGCGTGTGATCGAGCTACGTGATCCTTACTGCCTGGGCCATTCTCGGCGGGTAGCTTCGAACGCGACCGTGATTGCTAAAATGGTAGGCTTGCCACAGGAGCGGATTGAGGCGATCCGCAAGGCTGCCCTATTGCACGATCTGGGGAAATTGGGTATCCCTGAGCCAATTCTGTTTAAACCCTCCCGCCTGACCCCAAAGGAATTTGAGACCGTCAAAGAACACGTGCCTCTGGCAGGTGAAATCTTGAAGACTATTCATTCTCTGCATGGTCTGATCCCCATGGTGCTCCACCACCATGAACGGTATGATGGCAGCGGTTATCCCAACGGGCTGGCAGCGGAGGATATTCTTATCGAGGGGCGCATCCTGGCGTTGGCGGATGCACTGGATGCGATGGCTTCTGACCGCCCATACCGACGGGCGCTTAATCGCGATGAGATCATTAAAGAAATCCAGGATAATTCCGGTACACAATTTGATCCCGAATTGGTCGCAAAAATATTAAAATCCTTGGAGACAGGGGGGAATAACCTGCTGGACAACGTGGAACATGAGCATTTGGCAGCTGTTACTGGCTTGCCAACACACTCAGTCTGACAACACCAAGCGAGACCCTTCATGACCGACACCATTACTCCTGAGCTATTCAACCACCTCATCCAGCTAGCAGCACTGGAGCTCTCGCCGGAAGAGGCCGAATATCTGCGCCGGGAGCTGAACAACCAGTTGAAAGCCATCCACGAGCTGGAGGTCATTCCTCTGGACTCCAGCACAGTGGTCACCTCTCATGGCGTACCTTACACCCCTGAGATCACCCCGCCCATCCGCGCAGACGATTGGGTGCCGTACTCTAATCCGGAAGACATCCTGGCTCAAGCCCCTGAGACTGAAGAGGGCTATATCGTTGTGCCTGATATCCCACATACAGAATTGGAATAAAGAGATCCAACGCGAATGGCACGAATGGACGAATGACGTTAACGGAAATTGGGGTTAAAGACATTTACGGTATTCGCCTTTTCGTTGAATTCGCGTTTCAATCCTTGAAGATTTGGAATAAAACCTTATATGGACCTTTGTGATTACCCCGCTCACCAGATTACCACTATGATCCGCAGTCGTCAGGTCTCTGCTGTGGACGTTTTAGAATCGGCACTGGCGCGCATCGTCGCCGTCGATGGCCTGCCCGGTACCATTCAATCTGGTAACCCTCAACTATCCAACCTGCAACCGGATAAAGTCCACGCCTTCATCACCCTGACTGCCGAGCGCGCCCGCGCTCGGGCCCGTGAGATCGACCGCCGCCTGGCAGCTGGAGAAGACCCGGGCCCTCTGGCGGGTGTACCATATACCGTTAAGGATATTTTCTGCGTCCAGGGTACGCCTTCCACCGCTGGCTCGCGCATCCTGGCTAATTTCGTCGCTCCTTATACTGCAACCCCCGCTGTTCGTATAGAAGCTGCCGGGGGCGTGCTGCTTGGTAAAGTCAACCTGGACGAGTTCACTTACGGTTCGTCGAGTGAGTCATCCGCCTTCCAGCCCTCGCCGCGCAATCCTTGGGACCTCAACCGGGTGCCGGGTGGTTCCTCGGGGGGCAGCGCCGCGGCAGTGGCTGCCGGTCAAGGAGCGCTCTCCCTCGGCACCGACACCGCCGGCTCCATCCGTCAGCCAGCTGCTTTTTGCGGCGTGGTCGGCGTCAAGCCCACCTATGGGCGTGTCTCCCGCTACGGTTTGATCGCCTTCGGCTCCTCGCTAGACTGCCCCGGTCCATTGGCCCGTAATATCACCGATGCGGCCTTGATGCTGCAGGTCATTGCTGGTACAGACCCGCATGATGGCACGACCGCCGACGTCCCGGTGCCGGATTATCTCGCTGGACTGGCTGGCGGCGTGCGTGGCCTGCGTATCGGCCTCTCCCCAGATTATTTCTCTATTACCTATTTTGATGCTCAAACGGGTGAGCTGCATCAACAGCCCATCGATCCGGAGATCGAGTCGGCTGTGCTGCGTGCCGCTGGTCGCCTGGCTGAGATGGGTGCTGATATCGTCGAAGACGTACCCATGCCGCACACCCGCTATGGCATACCGGTTTATTTCGTTATCTCGCGCGTCGAGGCGGCCTCGAATTTGCACCGCTACGACGGCGTCAAGTACGGTTACCGTACCTCCGAGATGGTCAAGGATCTGCCCGAACTGTACCGTAAGACACGCACCCAGGGTTTTGGACCCCAGCCGAAGCTGCGCATTCTGATGGGGATGTATGTCAGCGCGGCCCAGTACAGCGAGCAGTATTATAACCGGGCGTTGCGGGTGCGCACCCTCATCCGCCGGGATTTTGATAAGGTCTTTGATCCGCAGGGTCGACATCACCTCGACGCTCTCCTGACCCCTACCACCCCGACCACAGCCTTTCCGATGGGGGCGGTCTATGGCAACACGGTATTGATGCAGTACGCCGACCAGCTTACCGTACCCGCTAACCACGCTGGTATTCCGGGGCTTTCGCTGCCGGCCGGTTTCGATAGAGAGGGGTTACCGATCGGAGTTCAGCTTCTCGGCCCGGATTTTTCAGAGGCCACCTTGCTGCGCATCGGAAGGGCCTACGAGATGGTGACGGAGGGGGATGCATGGCGGAGCAGGAAACCCCCCATCCTTTAAAAAGAGAAAAGTGCTTCTAACAAACCTGCAATACCACAAAGCACACCTGCCAGTGAAATTAAAGTATAATGATTAAGGTGTGATTAATTTCGGCTTTAAAGAGGTACTGTTCGTAAGAAAACGAGAGGTTGAGTTGGTTTTCATTTATCAGTCGATGTTGATGAGGGAAGCCATGTTGTAATAGAGAGGTTTCGGTTGGGGACAGATTACGTTGATTCGGAACCTTTACCAGACATGGAGACTCGGCTGCCAGATAACCATAAGCCGGGTTTCCTGGCGCGCATGCTGCGCCTGACCGGTCTGCGGGGTAAGCTGATCATCCCATATGTAATATTAACTTTACTATTGGCTGCGGTGGGTACTTACGTAGTCACCCGTCTTGTAACCTCATCGATCCGCGAGCGCTTTGAGAATCAGATCTACGAAGCCAGCCGTGTAGCCGCTGACAACATTATCCGTAGAGAACAGACCCATCTGACTAACCTGCGGCTGATGGCCTTTTCACAAGGTGTCCCTGAGGCGTTCGCGAGCCGCGATACTGCTACCTTGCAAAGCGTATTCCTATCCCTGGCTGATAATAATCAAACTGAAATCGTAACGGCCATCGGCCTGGACAGTCAGGAACTCATGACCTTGGGCTTGAATCCTACCTCGGGTCAATACCTGCTCACCATCGGGAGAGATTTCTCAACCTTCGAGCCAGTCCAAAACGTTCTAAAAAGCGTCGTCGACCAGCGCGGGGATAAATTTGTCGGGCTGTTGGACACCAAGTATGGTCCAGCCCTCTTTACCACTGCTCCCGTGCATAATGCCTCTGGTCAGTTGGTTGGCGTGGTGATGGTCGGTACACGTTTAGATACCTTGATCGCCGAGACCAAGACCCAGTCGTTGGCTGACATTATCATCCTGGATCAGGACCGTAAACTGATCGCGACATCTTTAGCCAAGACGGAACAAAGGGATAAGGTGCTCGAGGAATCTGCCCAAGACCCAGGTGGCCCAAACTCCCCTCAGACACGCGATATCAGCCTCCCTGAACGCGATTACCAGGTTTACTATAAGACATTGGTAGCCCGCCAGCAAACTTTTGGATGGCTGGGGGTGGCTCTACCCAGCAATTTCGTCGTGGGCACGGAGGCCACCAGCCGCGATACGTTGAGCATTATATTTGCCCTGGGGACGATCGGTGTCATATTGATCGGATACTTCCTTTCACAGAGTATCGCTCGGCCTATCTTAAAACTACGCTCAATGTCACAGGCGGTGGCTGCTGGTGACCTGGACCAGAACACAGGGATGCGACGGTCGGATGAGATCGGTGAGCTGGCCAGCGCCTTTGACCAGATGACCCTGCACTTACGCGAACGCACCGCCGAGGCCGCTCGTTTGTATGCCGAGACAGTGCAGCGCAACAAAGAGTTGGCCGAGATCAATGCCCAGCTCCAGGCTACCCAACTGCAGCTAATACAATCGGAGAAACTGGCTGCCATTGGGCAGCTCACGGCAGGTATCGTCCATGATGTTAAAAACCCCCTGACCGTGATTAAGGGCATGGCTGAGCTGCTGCAGGAAGAGGAAGAGCTGCCGGCTAGCATAAAGGAAGAGCTCAAGGTGATCCGCGAGAGCGCGGTCAAAGCCAACCGCATTGTCACCGATCTGTTGAAGTTCGCCCGCCAGTCGACGCCCGAGATGAAGCACCAGGATATGCGCGAGACAATCGAGGCTGCCTTAAGACTGACAGCTTACCTGACGCGTGAGGCGCATATCCAGGTGAGGGCTGATCTACCGGAACAGCCGGTGATGGTGACCTATGACTCACGGCAGGTGGAACAGGTTCTGCTCAATCTGATCCACAATTCTGTCCAGGCCATGTCCAATCGCGGTAGCCTGCTAGTGAATATAAGTAAAGCGGATGGGGCTGTGGCAATTGCCATTCAGGATACTGGAGTAGGGATTCCTCCAGAAAATTTGAGCCGCATCTTCGATCCATTCTTCACGACCAAGGCTGAGGGTGAGGGGACCGGCCTGGGTCTTTCGGTGAGCTATGGCATTATCGCCAACCATCGCGGCCGCATTGACGTAGTGAGCGAGGTGGGTAAGGGGACGACCTTTACAATATTGCTGCCGGATGAACAGCCAGTGCTCCTGGTGGGGGAGAAATGATGTCCGAACCAGAAAAAATCCTGGTTGTCGATGACGATGAAGACTTGCTACGCATGATGGTCATCGCTCTACAGCGGACCGGTAACCAGGTGGAGAGCGCCGTTGATGGTTTTACTGCCCTCCAGATGCTGCGTAACCAGAGACCATTTGCGGTCTTATTGACCGATCTGATGATGCCGGGTATGAGTGGATTGGAGCTGCTGCGTGCTGCTCGTCAGCTCGATATCCATATTGAGATCGTTGTTGTCACTGCTGCCGCTACCCTTGAATCGGCGATATCTGCTTTGCGCGCCGATGGGGCTTATGACTATTTGCTGAAACCCTTTGAGTCGATGAGCCAGTTATCCCTGGCGGTCGAACGAGCAGCTGCACATCGACGGCTCCTGCTGGAACGGGAGGGGCTTCAGGTCAGGATGCAGGCTGAGGCTGAGCGGTTGAAAGCGGTGATCGCCAATACAGGAGACGCAATCCTATCAGCGGATGCCGATGGGGTGCTGACAATTGCCAATCCCGCCGCGGTGCGCCTTTTAGAGCGCGATAACCTGGTCGGGTGCATCGCAGCCTTCAGTTTACCGACAGCGTTGGCGAAAGTGATTACCAACTGGCAGGCAGTCGGCAGCCAGTACCCAGCTGTTATCGAAATGCCCTGGGGCAATGATTCGATCCAGATGGTCAGCCTGGCGCCTATTGAAGGAGGTGACGGCAGCTCGCAGGGTTGGGTCACAGTCCTGCGGGATATCACTCATCTCAAGCGGTTGGATGAGATGAAAGTGAAAATGCTGACAGAAGCCGCCGGCCAGATCCAGCTGCCTATGGCTCAGGCGGTCAATGCTCTGGCGGAGCTTAATATAGCCGCAGCCCCAGATGCGCGTCTCACCGAGACAGTTTATCGACTGAACAAACTGTGGGGGCGCATCAAAGATTGGGCTGATGATTTATATACCCTGGTCCAGATTGATTCCGATCAAGGTATCCAATCGACTAAGGTCGATCTACAAGCTCTTTTGGATGATACCCATAAGAGCCTGGCAGAAAAGTTAGACCGCGATTGGGGGCTCAGTTTACAGTTTACGGCAGTCCCGGGTCTCCCCATGGTGCGCACAGACCCTGACCTCCTGTGCCGACTGCTGCAGGGGTTGGTCAAGCGTGCGGCGATGAGGAGCGGGAGCGACGATGAAATCAGGATCAAGGCCCATCTGAACCAGGACCAGGTATGGATTGATGTAAGCGATGATGGACCTGAAGTCAGCGAGGACGATCTGGCGCATATTTTCGATCTCTCTTTTGTAAAATTAAATGCCGATCCAATGAACATGGGCCTGGAGCTGGCGCTGGCGAAGACGATCATGGACCGTATGGGTGGACAGGTATGGGTTGGTGGTCAGGGACCAAGGGGGGCAACAATCACGATATGTCTTCCGGCGGTGGAACACCCGCCAGGTAGTTAGGAAAGGGGGTTAGACGCGTGTTTGGAAGGGGCGCGCCTTCATGGTGGAGGGGTATCTTTCCGAAAGATGATACGAAGAGCGACCTGCTCAACCTGGCCTATTGGCTGCTTTTCGTGCCGATAGTATTGTTGATCCTGTTCTTGTGCAGCCAGCTTGCTCTGATGCGACCCCTCCCGCAGACCACTCCTGACACTCGTTCCCGTTTACTAGCTAACTATGGCACCTGGGAGTATGTGGTCTTCCGACCGGTTGATGCCTCCATTTTGGCTGAGATCCGCCGTGACGAAGGGCAGGTATCAGAGCCCGGCGCTGGCTCCACCGAAGAGCCCGTGGTGCCAGGTCAATACTGGCCCGAACCCTCGGGGGCGATCACACCCTCAGGCGCTCTCCCTACTAAAACCCATACGCCCACTCCAGTAAGGACGGGTTCCCCAACGACCAGTGCTACCCCAACGCCCTCCTCTGTTGTCTCGCCAACCGTCTCATTAACGCCGACACGGATACCGATCCCTACATCGACGCGAACACGTACACCTTATCCCACCGCGATACCCACTCGTACCCCGACGCGTACAGCCATTCCCTATTACACACCCACCCGGACGCCAACTCCTACCCAAACACTCCCTCCCACCTCGACATCGACTCGCACTCCGACGCTTACTTACACAGCAACGGGGACTCGTACGGTGACGGTGACCTTCACCCCAACGATCTCTGCTACGCCTACACGGACGGGCACTGCAACCGCGACACCTACTTTGACCCGAACTCCTACGAATACGGGAACACCCACAACATCGCCTACCATGACAGCGACGGGCACTCCGTCACCGACACCCACTGAAACCACGGTCCCATCTATAACGCCCACCGGAACGGCTACCCCGACGGAGACCGAGACTCCCACAGTGACGCTTTCCCCAACGGTAACACCGACGGAGACGGAAACCCCGACGGTGACCCCTACCCCCACCGAGACAGGGACCCCGACGATCACACCCACGCCGACCGAGACGCTTACGCCGACGCCCACCCCCACCGCAATCCCACTGCCGCCCAATGTGAATCTCGGTCCGCCGGATGGGGTTTTCTTAAGCATCCCGTGTGGTAGTGGGGTTGTCGTCGATTTAGGCGCGCCGACTGTCATCGGCAGCCTGGTTTATTACGAGCGCGAGTATCCGCCTGGCTCAAGCCAGATCATGATGGACTGGGTGATCGTCCAGTTGAGCCCGGATAATATCTCCTATGGTCCTGCGGTGTTCTATTGGGGTGACAGTGATCCCAGCAACAACGGCAGTATCCTGCCCACGCACTTCCCGCCGGAGAACTCTAATGAGGTCATCCCGTTCAGTGAGCTTTACCCGGGCGCGGGCCTGAGCACGGGGGTCGTGATCAATGTCGGTGGTACCTACCGGTATGTCCTGATCTCGGCGCCGTCGCCGTGCTACGAGCCTGCCGAAGTCGACGCTATTCAGGTTTTACCGTAGAAAAGAAGCAGTACCTAAAACGAGGGTTCGTCGGTACTATATCCTACGAACCCCCGTTTTTGGTTAATCATAACCTTGCTAGTGAATGAGGGGGAGGCCTAAAAAGATATCCAAATCCGCCCATTATGGTTAAAATAGTAAAAAAGTAAGGGATCAATCCATGCCCGACTACGAAGCCATCATTGGCCTTGAAACCCACATCCAGCTGAACACGAAGACCAAGATATTTTGCGCTTGCAAGGCCGATTCCTGGTTCGACCCGCCCAACACGAATATCTGTCCGGTGTGCACCGGGCTGCCTGGGGTCTTGCCGGTGCTCAACAAAGAGGTGGTCGAGAAAGCCGTCCTGCTGGCAGCTGCCATGCATGCCGAGATCCAGCCGGTCTCATTTTTTGATCGCAAGAACTATTTTTATCCCGATTTGCCCAAAGGCTACCAGATTTCGCAGTATGATAAGCCCCTGGCGCGCGGTGGTCATGTAGACGTGCCCATGCCCGATGGCAGAGTCCGGCGGATTCGGATCACGAAGCTGCACATTGAAGAGGATGCCGGTAAGACCAAGAACGAAAACGGCCGCCGGCTTATAGATTTTAATCGCTGCGGTGTGCCCCTGGTGGAGATGGTCACCGGCCCCGACCTGCGCTCAGCCGACGAGGCTGCACAGTATATCATCCGCCTGCGCCAGTTACTGCGCTGGCTGGGCGTCTCTGAAGCCGACATGGAGAAGGCCCACCTGCGCTGCGATGCCAACGTCTCCATCCGCCCTAAGGGGGCTGATTATCTCAACCCCAAGACAGAGATCAAGAATGTCAACTCTATCGTGGCAGTGAGGGAGGCCATCCAGACCGAGATCGAGCGCCAGGTCCGTGAGGTGGAGGCCGGGCACCGCATCGAAGCCTGGACGTTGGAGTGGGACGAGGATGCTGCAGTGTTGCGCAAGATGCGCTCCAAAGAGACCGAGGCCGATTATCGCTATTTTCGTGAGCCAGACCTGCTGCCGATCCGGATGGACAGCGAATGGCTGTTGGCGATCCTGGCGGAATTACCCGAGCTGCCTCTCAAACGACGCGCTCGTTTTGTCGAGCAGTACGGTCTACCGGAGTATGATGCCGACATCTTAACCGGTGAGCGCAGCCTGTCGAACTATTATGAGGCTGCGGTTACGGCTTACGGCGGCGACTCCAAGCGCGTCTCCAACTGGCTGATGAACGATGTGCTGCGCATGATCAATGAAAAAGGGGTCTCAGCCGGTGCTCTGCGTCTGACGCCGGCGTATTTGGTCGAGGTCATTAAGCTGGTCGATGCCGGTACTGTCAACACCTCCACCGGTAAGGCCTTGCTGGATAAGGTGGAAAGCACCGGTCGCGCCCCGGGCGATATCGTCCAATCCGAAGGGCTGGCGAAGGTCAGCGACACAGATGCCATCCGCGCCGTGTGCGCGGAAGTGCTGGCTGAGAACCCGGAGCAGGTGTCGACTTATAAGGGTGGTAAGGTGACGCTGATCGGCTGGTTTGTCGGTCAGGCCATGAAGAAATCACGCGGCAAGGCTGACCCACAGAAAGTCAAAGCGATCCTCGAAGAAATGCTGAAGTGAAAGTGATCCGTTTTCGAGATCACCGAGGAGGAAACAATATACCTGCACCTGACATTTGACCATCAGATGCAGATCGTGAGGGTGATGTGGGAATTCAAGACCTGTAAGCGCTTTGAGAACCTGCGCTGCCCGGTGTTAATGGTGCCAGCTATGTTTTCCCTCCGCCCTGCTACTGAGGCCGACTTTCCGGCTATCCGGGAGCTGATCCATGTCGCGAACATCAACCCTACCGGCCTGGATTGGCGGCGCTTTGTCCTGGCAGTGTCGCCAGAGGGGACGATCATCGGTTGTGGGCAAGTCAAGCCTCACCGCGACGGCTCGCAGGAGCTGGCCTCGATAGCGGTATTTCCAGAAAGGCGCAGGCAGGGTGTAGCGAAGGCGATTATTGGGTTTTTGCTATCGACCTATCCTGAACGCCTGTACCTGACCTGCCGGTCCAGTCTGGGGCCATTTTATGAGAAATTTGGTTTCAGGGTGGTTAGTGAAGCTGAGATACCGAGATACTTCTGGCGGATCAGCCGTTTAGCCCATGTGATGACAGCTCTTCGGTTTTTTAAGGAAGGGTTGTTGGTGATGATTCGAGATCCGTGACGAGTGATTCGTGATCCGCGATATTTACGCTTCGCATTTCATGCCTCACCCTCCCCGTTCTATGTCTATTAACTGTCGAATGGCGATGTGATAGCGCCAGGCGTATTTTATC
>CAZPWU010000018.1:0-12057 GCA_964590325.1 uncultured Anaerolineaceae bacterium
TCGATCAGGTGCTGCAGGAAGCCGGCTACGTCCCTGACGGCAAGGGCGGGTATGTCAATAACCTTCGAGGCGTCAAGCCCGTCCTCTACCACGCCGACCAGCTCGAGCAGGCCATAGCCACGGGCACCCCGATATATGTCGTGGAAGGTGAAAAGGACGCCGACCGGCTGTTAAGCCTGGGCTTGGTGGCTACCACCTCCCCGATGGGCGCCGGCAAGTGGCGCGACTCCTACTCGAAGGCCCTGGCCCGGGGGGACATAATTCCCATACCGGATAACGACCGCCCGGGACGGTACCATGTGGCGCAACTATGCCGGTCCTGCTGGGGCAAGGTCAAGCGGTGCCGGGTCCTGCTGCTGCCAACTGAAGTAAAGGACATATCCGACTGGCTCGACCAGGGTGGGAATATTGAGCAGCTAAACAGGCTCCTGGCCGATTCCCCCGATTATGAGCTGCCAGCCGATGCCATGCTACCCGAGGTCATGGTCACCGACCGCCAGCTCCGGGATATGAGGGCTGAGGTCCTGGATGCCTTATATAAAGCCAATAAGCCGGCGCATATATTCCGGCGCTCCGGCGCGCTGGCCAGGGTCAATACAGACGAAAAAGGCCGACCATTCATCGAACCATTGGGGGAGTCGGCGCTGCGCGGAATCTCGACCTGTGCCTGCAACTTTATGAGGGCTACTGCAAAGGGCGAAGCTGCAACGGCTCCACCGATAGAGATGGTGAGGGATATTTTGTCTTTGGGCGAATGGGAGTTCCCAGCGCTGCTCGGCATAACGGAATCGCCGGTCATTCGCCCTGACGGGACGGTAATCACTGAGCCAGGTTATGACGAAGCCACTAATCTATACTATCGCCCAATACGCGACTTAAAGGTCCCGCCGATTCCCGACCGGCCGAGCGCCGAGGTTGTAAAGTCAGCTACGGAGCTGGTCTTAGAGCCTCTGAGACAATTTCCCTTTGATTCAGACGCCAGCCGAGCCAATGCTATAGGCACCCTGCTGCTGCCCGTTCTCCGGCCCCTGATAAGCGGACCCACCCCGTTGGCCTTGTTTGATAAGCCATCGGCCGGGACCGGTGCCAGCCTGATGGCTAAAGTTATCTCCATTATAGCCACTGGTCGGTCAGCATCGATGATGTCGGCACCTAAAAGTGACGATGAGTGGAATAAGAGCATCACCAGCCTGCTGCTCAAAGGTCAGACGGTGGTGGTTATTGATAATATAGAGTTCGACTTACAATCCCCGAGCCTAGCTGCTGCCCTGACGGCCGATTTTTACCTGAGCAGAATATTAGGTCGGACGGAAATGATACTATTGCCGAATCGTAGCACATGGATAGGGACGGGGAATAATATCCGGCTCCGCGGGGACCTACCGCGCCGGTGTATATGGGTCAGAATGGATGCTAAAATGGCAAGGCCCTGGACGCGGACGGGGATGGGGGTTTTTGCTCACCCTGACCTTGAAGGATGGGTAGCTAAAACCCGCGGGGATATCCTGGGCGCAATCCTGACAATCGCCCGGGCCTGGGTAGTAGACGGTATGCCGGAAACCTCAAAGTCGCCCAGCCTGGGCGGGTATGAGAGTTATGCCCGGGTAACGGGAGGAGTCCTGGCCTACATGGGAATCGAGGGCTTTTTGGGTAACCTTGAGGCCATGTATGACGAAACGGATATCGAAACCCCCCAATGGGAAGGCTTTTTACAGGCGATATATAGCGTAGTTGGCGATGATTCCTTCACGGTGGTAGGGCTAATCAGCCACCTAGTGGACAAGTCGGGGCTACGCGATGCACTACCTGACGCCATCGCTGATATGAGTGTTAAGAATTATAAGAGACTATTCGGCAATTTATTAGCCAAGAAAAAGGGTGTGTTATTCCCGAAAGGTCTATCAATAATTAAGACTGGAAAAGGTGAGCAGGGGGTAAGGTGGAAAATCCTGACTCCCGAAACAAGAGTCAGGGTGGAGTCAGGGCAGAGTCAGCAAGCTAAATTAGCTATAACGGCTGACTCTTCTGACTCTAATCCTCTACCCCGCGATGGAAAAAATGAACCCCAATATAATAATTTATATGGGGCTGGGGCTGACAACGAAGTCAGAGAGTCAGGTTTAGGCATAAAAACGGCTGACTCTGCCCCCAATTATCCCCCGATTTACCCCACTCACGGTTGTCTAAAATGCGGTAAAGACTCTTGGGCACTATCCCCTGACGGCCGGCAATATGTCTGCTCGGAGTGTGATTATCTCCACCCGGTTGAGTGTGAATACTGCCAACCCGGGCCGGCACCGGAGCCATCAGAAAGGAAGGTATAGCATGGATATATTGAAAAAGTCGGGCGCCCAAAGCTCGGCGCCGGCAACACCCCGCCAATGGGGACGGTGGAGGCTGACCGACACCCCACCCTTCGGCTTGATTATCGAGCTGGGGGACGATGTTATTGTCGGTGTGGATTTTATTAGCCTACGGGACGAATGGGGATGGAAGTCTCAAGAGATTGCCTCGACCCCCGGGATTACTCAGCAGGACATGGCCGATATCGAGCAAGCTCGAGCTGACCTCGGCCTGATTCCCGAGCCGAGGTGCTGACACGGCAGAAAATAGCGGCTGTTTTCATGATGTCACTCATTAAACTATGGTTTTATTAGCCTGGCAGCAATCAGATCCTTACGCGCCCTTTCTAAATCCTCTAGGTCCTGAGTGGTAATGCCTGGGGTTGTAGCTATGACTAGCTCTTTCCACCTTAACCAATGGCTTTCTTCTTTGAGGTCAGACAAGGAAGCGAGAACAAGGGTCTTTCCCTCAAGCTTTATGGCCAAACCGCGGGGTGATTCGGTTCGAAGCCACCACCGGCCCCACTGATGTTGACTTTTATCCATTATTCCCCCTTCCAACCCGTTTCACTTCCCCGCCCAAAAAGCGGCAGCACCACAGGCACCATCCTTTGGCAACCAGGAGCTCATGGCTCTCCGCAGAATCTAGACAATTTTTGAAGGCAAATGTCTATGCACAAATCATAGCTAAAATTTTTGCCTCTAGACACTTTTCCAGATAACCCCCTTATACTTTTCCCTTAAATTTCAAAATCCTTTGTTCTCTCGTAGTAGATATTCCCTTTTTCGAGCTCATCAAGTTTTACTATTGGAGATGTGGCATTACAAGCTAAGCAAGTTCGTTGGCCTTCCGTTTCAACCAGCCAATCCCCTCTCATGCATATAGGGCAGCACTCTAAAAGTCCCAACATAAGTGTGTTATAGCCAAGTTTCCTCTCCAGCACTTTCAATATTGCCCATGCGCCTTTCAATGCTCCAGCTTTAGTGTACCCCTCTTTTTGTAGAACTTTTGCTCCCCTCATAGCGAATTCCGTTTGAATCATTTTCACCTCCTCAATGATGCCAGGCCAGAAATACCGATTTCGTGTGGTTCTGGTCGTAGATCCTTATGCTGCCTGTAGCCCCCAAGCGAGCCGGCTTACAAGCCATGGTTATCTCCCCTTGATCTCCCTTATTAGCCGTTCTAGTGCCTCCGCTGAGGGCTTCTCAGTGCCTAAATATTTGAGGACTTTCTGCTTCACCCTCTTGTCTTCCCGGTGGTCCTCTACCAGGTAGAAATATACCCTGCCGCCGAACTTTTTTGTTCTTAGGAAAGCCATGCTATAATTCTCCTGTGATTTTTTGTAGTATTTCATAGAGGCTGACAGGCTTGTAACCAATAGCCTCGACACACACATTTATTCTTTTGCCATCCAAGAAAGGCTTGTTGTTGTGATTATGTCCGTGTATTATCCAGCCACCCCAGCCATTCACTGCTGGGCTGAAAGCATCATGTATCATTAGGAATGAGACACCTTCGACCTGGATTATCGCTATGTCTACCACTTTCAGGATATTGTCTCCGTTGATTTCTCCTCTCTGGTCATGAGAGCCTCTGACAAACACCTTCCTCCCATTCAGACGGCTTAGCCAATACCCTGCCTCTCTATGATTTCTCCCAAAGGTTATGTCACCGAGAAAATAAACCAGGTCGTCGGGCATGACCGTATTATTCCAGTTGTTGAGCATCACCTGGTTCATTTCATTGACTGAGCGGAATGGCCGGTCGCAATATCGGATGATATTGGCATGGTCAAAGTGGGTATCACTTATCAGCCAGGTCTTTTTTGTCTCTTCAGCAGTGTGTTGCCCCATTGATTTTATTATAGGCACTACTGAGAGGATTTGTCAAGGGGTTTTTGCTAAACCCTGGAATTTTTGAAAAAAAAATCCGGTAATAATACAGGTTAAATCGCCCTTGGTTTGCGATACGGCTTGCTCGATCATAAAGGGCCCGACATTTACGCTCCACTCGGCAATGTTTACAGCTACCGTTTGAGGCCGCGCAGCGCTCGAAAACTTGGCTGAAGTCTTTGAATATTGGGCTATCGTCTGCCAAATTGGGCAGCTCGTGATCAGACAAGGATTCCTCTATAACCAGATAGCGTGCTGTTTGAATCGAAAGAGCGGAAGAGTGGTGGCCATGGCCATTATTGCTATAGTACCGATATCCACATTGTAGGCAGGAGGCTTCACCTCGCCACCGAGTGGCTATTAGGATACCTCGATAACCTTGACTTTTACACCGAGGGCAATCATCCGGGCCACCGTGGTGATTATTTCCCCGGGAGAAGGGACTAAAGGTGGCGATACTTAATGATGCCGTAGCCATTGTTTGCCTACAAAAAAGGGTTATCCAAAATGAATACCCAAATTACCGCTCCCTTTTTGTACCTAGAGGAGTGATTTTAAAAGATTAAGAAAAAGGACCCCTTTTTATAACTCTATTCTCTCTCCCGGTGGAGTTTTGTCGGCTATAGTGGACATAATTGCCAAAACCCCTAGGGCAATGAAGGGCTCGGATTTTTGCCCAAACCCCTGTCAATTTTGATTGTGGCGCTTGTGACACCTGTTGAAACAGCCACTTGCCCCTCCCCTTTTGGCGTTGGTATCAACATATCTCGGTCCGTTAATTAACCCACATATACCCTGTCTTATGCCAAAACGCCTCAAAGTCTATTATTTCATGGTTGACATAGAGCTGGTGATAAAGCTCAAGGGTGACAAGGGCATTATCATGTAGATATCGCAGATAGTTATTCGGAGCCACCCACCGGCGCTCTTTTATATAGCCATGGTCCGTCATAGTCTCCTTAGCTTGAGTTTTATCTTCCCCTCGGGCGTAATCTTTGCTTTATATGAACCTATTAACTTCGCCACCTCTGCGGGCATCTTATTGGTTAATATCGGCACGCCGTATCCCAGCGGCTCTATAACAGTTCCCTTGGTTACCCGGGGCCGGCCACGGCCGATAGTAATGTCCCCTGTATTTTCCTGCCCGATATCCTGTTTGAATTGGATGGCTCCGCGCTCCCCCGGTCTTTTCTTTGGTGACCTGATAAGGATATCTTGGAAGCCCAGGTCAATCTTCAGTTTTTTGGGTGGGTTGCCAGTGATGGTCTGAATCGAACGGAAGGCTGATTTAGCACCGCCTTTCACTATCTGGGCATCGGGAGGGGGCGTACCTATGAAGATTCCGACATCGTCAATGCTGGAATAAGGGGCTTTGACAGCATACCAGACGCCTTTCGGTGGGTTGCCCAGCGCCCCCTGCCTCCAGGTGATAGCACCAGCGAACTCCTGGCGTTTAACCTCTTGCTTTGCTTTTGTTGTCGGTAGTAACTGCTTTCCTGGTGATGATGATTTAGATATAGAGCTTTGCAATGATGAGCGGCTGGGGCTAGGCGACGGACTAGGACTCGGTGATGGTGATGGCGAGGGGCTAGGCGACGGACTAGGACTCAGTGATGGCGATGGCGAGGGGCTTGGAGATGGTGAAGGCGAGGGCGAAGGTGAAGGTGAAGGTGATGGCGATTTGGATGCAGAGCTTCGTCGCGATGACGGGCGGCTCACTGGTGCCAAAGACTTTGACTTTGATGATACAGAAACACGGCCCGATACCGATGATTCCGACGGCGTAGAGACGGAGATAGAGGGAAGGCTTACTTTCTTTGATAGGGCAGCCGATGATGACGGTACTGCAATACTATTCAGCAATGGTGCACTTGTCGGTGCGGGTATCGACTTGGACAGGATTGCCGCCAGAGACGGAGACAAGGTTTTTAATTTAGCCATCAATTCGTCGGGTATGCTGATGCTGATTGATGGCGAACCTTTTGGCGCAGCACCAGTTTTGAGCCGGGATTCAGGTATGAACTCCCAGCCCGCTACCTCCATCGGCGACTTATCGGAAACCTCTTGTAATGTCTTGGGGTCAAACCCCCACACATCTGCCCATTTAGCTGCCGTTCCCCCCGGGACCTTATAGCCTAATTCGTAGGTCTTTAAAATGACATAATAATCGGCAATCGATTTTAAGTTTTTAGCCTCGGGCTGGAATTTCCCCTCCCTGAACTCAGAGATAATTGCCATCTTACGCCAGCCGGACTCAGACAGTCTCATTATACGGATCCTGCCTATGCCTGGATAATCAATCGTTATAGCTGGTTCGGCAAATCTGCGCCCAAAAGCCCCCTCGGGTGCCGGCCCCTCTTCTGGCGTAATCAGGCTTGAGTGTGTATCGGTAATCTTTTCCCACACCCCATCCACGAACTTCTGTATCTGCGCCGGCTCACCCGGGGTTATGCGAACCTTGCTACCGATACCCTTCAACAACTTAGTCGTTTCCGCTATCCACGCCTCGAGCTCGGGTTGACTCATCTTGAACATAAGGTCAATATCATGCAGACCCCGCCAGGACCTCAATTTTGAGGCCAACTGTGTCTTTATTGTCGGGCTGCCATAAACCTGTTCAACCTTGTCACCATACTTGGCCAATTGCCTCAGTATTACCTCCATCTCCTCAGGGTTGATGCGGTCGGTTCCTTCTAGTAGTACATCCTGAGCAAGATAGGGCGAATCCTTACCCACAAACAATTTGCTGTCCTTCAGGATAGTTATTATCTTGCTTATCTCTGCTTGGGCAACTCCAGCTTTCTGAAGTCTCGCCTTATTTACCCAAACATTGGTTTCCAGCATCGTCTCGGGCTTGTAACCGGCTAAAATCTTTTCCGCTTCGGGAAGCGTAATCTCACGGATAAAATTCACGGGTTTACCGTTTATAGTTAATCCCTTGAAGACGGTAACATCTCCTTCGGTTGTTGGTATCATATCCTTCTCCACCTTAATATTTCTGGCAGTCATAAATAACGCAGGCAAAGCTAGTAGCACATCAAATGCCACCATGTTCACCCGCTCATCAAGTGAAAGTTTCGGCCACTGCACTGCGGTGCCATAGACGCCGGCGCCAGTGGAAACAGAAGACAAAGCTACCAGGGGCGCAACTCCTATAAACGGAGCAGCCGCCAACATAACCACGGCTCCAACCTGCGCTACGCTCAAGGCTATGTCACTAGGGATAATTGTTTTAGCTCCCAGCGTGGGTTCAACCAGTTTGGTGACGGCGGGACCGCCAGCTAATCCGGCCAGCCTGCGACCGTATGCCTTATTGCCTTCGCCACTTCCGTACATCTCATCGAAGCGGGCATACATCTTGTCATACCACTTGTCGAAAATATAGGGATCGGGGAGCCCATTTACCCCTAAATAGCCAGATGGCAGCTCTTTTCCCCCCGGTGGGTTAGTCTCTAAATATACACGGGCGAATTCCTCCCAAGGAGCCGGTTTCCCCGTAGTGATCGTTTTCCCAAGCACGAGGGAGAGATCCTCATTGCTGATTCCGCCTACCTGTGCCTTAAAAGCATTGATGGTGCCGTCCTTATTAACACATCCGGCATCTTTAATCCTGGCCAAGGCGTTATCATATGTTTTTCGTTGGGCTATAGCTGCGGCGCCCTCTGGAACAACCTCTGCATAAATTTTCTCCAGCTTAGCACTGCCGATTATCTTGTCCATATAGTAGACGACAGGTCTGGGTGCCGTGGCCAAGGCTTTCGAATATGACTTCCCTTGTCTTTCCGCTGTCTTCCGTATCAGGAATTTGGCCCCTTGAGATAATTCGGCTATTGTTGTGGGCAGCAACTTCTGCTTTGCGACCATAGCATTATAGGCTGCCACACCTTTTGCCTGTTCTTTTATATAGATCTGGTAGATATCGGGGTAGTTTTCCTTGAGATAGACCCTGAAGTTCTTTTCCTCTTTTGCTACTTGGGCATCATATTGTTTGAGTCCTGTATCGCGGTCCTTAATATAAACCTGGTAGATATCGGGGTAGTTTTTCTTGAGATAGGACTTGAAGTCGGCTTCGTCAATAGCCAGCTGACGCAGTTCTTTTACCGCATCTTTGCCAAAAACTAATTCAATCTGCTTTATACTGACCTCTCTAGATGCTAAGGCGTCGGTAAGGATGTAGGAGTCATATTCATTATTAGCATCCTTGTATTTCTCCAGAACCTTCACTGCCTTCTTTACGGCAGTTTCCTTGGTCCATCCACCACTACCCCACGCTTTCTCACCACTCACGATACCTTCTCTTATCTCATTGAAAAATTTGACTTGGGCCTCCCCCGAGGGTATCTCTCCTCCGAACTGAGAGGCATCTATAGCCGGGCGGTAGTAATCCTTGCCTACCCTGACAGTGGCCTCAGGGTGTTCCTTGGCGTATGCCGGAGCAACTTGAATCCAGCCTGCGGTTGAGGTGTCTGGGGATAGAGGGATAGGTGCATGGGTGGTTATGGCTGCAATGGTCTCCTGAGGCGATACGCCAGAAGTTCTCACTCTCTCCCTGGCTTGTGTCTCTGTCTCACCTGGCGTCCTCGTCAGATAGGCAGCTGTATACTCTCCTGCCGCATCAGCTGCTGCTTGCTCAGTGGCAGCCTGTGATGCGAGAGAAGCCTTCTGGGCCTCCGCTATGGTCCCACCAGACTGAAGGACCTGATAGGCAGCCTCCTGAGCAGCTGCCTGTTTAGCCATCTCTGCTGCTTGTTTTGTCTTAACCGCAGCCCAATCTACAGGCATTTAATTAGGAACCTCCCGCTTTACCTTCTCATTCCTTACTACAGCCGGGGTATTACTTCGCCGTCCTCTTTTTATAATACCGGAAATACCAAAGCCGGCAACAATTAGACCAATAAGCATCATGAGGCACCAGTCGGGTTCCGTCCCCAATCTCGACCATTCATGCTCAATAACCACCGGGACGAAATACCATAGAAACAAAGCTAAACCACCAATCGCCATCAAGATCCCCTTTTTCATTTCCTTACCTCCTCCTCTCTTAGCTTGTCTGCCCATGCCATCAAGCTCATGACGGTCAAGGGCTCCCTCGGAACACTCTTACCCTTTTCCCAGGACCACGCACATGGTTTACTGACACCAAAAGTGCGGGCGAACTGGGTAAGCCCTAGTCCTTCTTTCTCCCGGATTAGCTTTATATCTTCGGGGAGCTGATTCAGGCGAGCAAGGCTCTCCTGCAGGACGGGATTTTTTACCGGCGCTTGATAATAAGCCCCCATATATTGTGCTATCCATTATCTTTATACAATATATAGTGTATAGGTAATGAGTGAATTTGACTTTAACCCCTTTGAATTTTCCCGCTTAGCGGCGGCGACCTTAATCATCTTTTGCACCTCATCTTATTTTAGCACTTTGGTAATATTAGCACAAGTGGGGTTGACAAATACAATTTGTTTGGTATATACTGCATAGTATACAGAGGCAAACCTATAGAGGTGAGTAATATGCCAGCAATGGTAAAACTAAAGATCATCGGGGACAGGGGCCTGGTATCGCTGCCCAAAGCCTACCGGGACTACCACCAGCTCGAGAAGGGGGATCAAGTGGCTATCCTCTACGATAATGTCCTAGTAATTACCCCCCCAAATGTAGTGCTTACAAAAGAAAAGACACGGGCACTAAAAGAACTTCTGGAATAGGAGAGTCAAGGTCAGAGGTCAAGCCATGAAGCAACAGGCTATAGAGCAGCAGAGCAGGGAAGTCGTCAACCGGCAATCGGCGGTAGTGTGGGCTAGGGTGTCTACTCATGACCAGGCTGAGACATCATTACCCAGCCAGGTCAGCCGATGCAAAGAGAGCCTAGAGCAGGCTGGCTATACGGTCACCCGCATACTGTCAGCAGACTGGACCAGCCTCGACCTCTACTCCTGCTCTCAATTCCAGGAATTGCGCGAACTCATACGCAACAGGGAAGTGGCAGCCCTGGCAATCTTTGACCGGGACCGCCTAGAGGCTAAGGGGCTTCAACGCCTAGTATTCCTCTCAGAGTTAAAAGAGGCCGGAGTGAAGCTCATAATCTGCCAGGGGGCCCCAATCATTGACGGACCCGAGGGACAACTGGTGGAACTGGCTCTGGCGATTGGCAAAGAAAAGCAAGTGCTTAGGGCAAGGCAGGGAAGCCGGGATGGGCTGCGTGACAGAGCGGTCAGCCGGCGCCTGCCGGTGACCTTCCATAAGCTATTCGGCTATCAATGGGATAAATTGAATAACAAGCTCCTGCCAGATGATAATTGGGACACGCTGAAGCTGATTTTTGACCTGCTGCTCAAGGGCAACAGCTACGATTCAGTTATTCGAGAGTTGAAGCAACGCAGCATATCAAGCCCCGGGGGGCTTGAGGAGTGGAATAAATCAACGCTCTCGGCCATTGTCCACAACCCCAGCTACACCGGCAAGTATTATGCCCTGAAAAAGCGCGCCATCGAGCCAGTCCAGCGCCGTGGCCAAACATACGGCAACAGCTCTTGCCAGAAGGTGCCCCTTGAGGAGTCGGTATATATCCCCGAGATAGAGGTCACTAAGCCACCGATTACCTGGGAGCGGCGTGCTCAGATTCTCAATCAACTGGCAAGCCACCAAAAACTAGCCCAGCGCCACGCCAAGAGGGACTACCTATTGCGGGGTATCATATTATGCGGGACCCACCAAGGCAAAAAGGGGGAGCCAAGGATATATCACGGCCAGCCCCACGGGAAGGATAGTTGGCGGTATGTGTGCCCGGTGGGTGGCTGCCCCCGGCCCTACCTTAACGGTCCTGAAATGGATGCCTATGCCAAAGGTTATTTTGAGAAGCTAATGTTGCATCCGTCCCGGTCCTCGGTTGCTGTAATGCACCTTGCCAACGAAGAGGAGACGGCGAAGATGCTACGGGACGAACTGCACCAGCTTGAGCTGAAACACAAGAGGAGCATCGGCACACTGGCAACCTTAGAGGAGCGCTTTATCTTAGGGAAGGTAGAGGCAGAGGTTTACCAAAACCTAAAGGATAAATACCTGAATGAGCAAGGGTGGGCCAAAAACAGGCAGCGCCAAGTTGTCAGTATGCTGACCCAGCTCAGCTTTAAGAAGGATGCTTTTGCGCGGTTAAAAGAACTACGGGAGCAATTTTTGTCTACCCTGCGGGATACATCAACATCAACAACTAAAATAACTCAAGAGGACTGGCGCCGGCTGATAGTTATTCTGAATGTGAAACTCTATGTCGACAAAGAAGGAAGGCTGACATTTAAGTCTAACATCGCCCTAGATTTACAGCAGTCCAAGTATAAAAAGACGCTGCAGGAAGTTGGGGATATTGTGTTAAACATGCCCAGGGAAGTTAAACACAATCCCCGAGTCTACCCGCTTTATTCCACTATATCTTTTAAGGGAAGGGAATTTGCCGGGAGTGGGGATGGTTTTTCACCTCCACCATCCCCACTCCCTCATTTTCTAAAGAAGGGAAAATGACCACAGCAAAAACAAGCGGCAGAATCCGAAGTGTCTCAGACTTTTTAGCCCTGCTGGAAGGGGTGAAGCCAGCGAAGGACGGGCAGTATTTAGCCAAGTGCCCGGGGCATCCCGATAAACAGCCTTCCCTCAGTATCAAAGAGGCTGAGGGTAAGATTCTGATTAAGTGCTTCGCCGGCTGTGAGCTGGTGGACATATTGAAGCCCCTCGAGTTAGAGCCTTCCGACTTATTCCTGGACGCCCCAAAAGCCAAGCTACAGGACCGGGCTATCGAAACGATTTACCACTATATCGATGCCACCGGGAAGCC
>CAZPWU010000019.1:0-11804 GCA_964590325.1 uncultured Anaerolineaceae bacterium
TTGGTCTTCCGTTTACCCCTTTCAATTGCCCTTCCCGTGTTTTTTACCCTGCCAATAGGACTGTTCCAAATCTGGATGATGTACCGAATCTCTGAGGGAGCTAAACCGAACTGGATCGCGCTGACAATGACTGCGGTAGCTCTTTTTGTACTTACGGCATATTTATTAACCTTTGCTTTTTGGACGAAATAAAGCTTACTATCACTTGCATGACTGAATTTCTACAGCTTATCTCCCCTGCCGATGCTCTTAACCATTTGATGGAGAACTTACTGACTCAGCCTGTTAGCGAGGTGGTCGAGACGATCGATGCATTGGGTCGTGTGACAACCAATCCGGTCATTGCACCATATCCATTACCATCTTTTCCGCGTAGTACAGTGGATGGTTACGTTGTACGGGCTACGGATACTTACGGAGCCAGCGAAAGTCTTCCAATATATTTACATCTTATTGGCGAAATTCCCATGGGAGAACCATCCGGATTTGAGCTACTACCCGGGCAGTGCGCACTGATCCATACCGGAGGTATGCTGCCCAAAGCTGCTGATGCGGTAGTCATGATCGAACACACCCAGAGTTTACAGGCAACCGAAGTGGAAATATCTCGGGCGGTAGCAATTGGTGAAAATGTTCTAAAAATGGGGGAGGATGTTATAACTGGTCAGGTCGTCATCCCGGCTGGAGCCCGTCTGCGCCCTCCTGAAATTGGGGGATTGGCTGCCCTGGGAATCATGCAGCTTCAGGTAGCCCGAAGACCACGTGTCGGAATCCTTTCCAGCGGTGATGAAATTATACCTCCCGGGACCGATATACAACCCGGACAGGTGCGTGATGTAAATTCTTATGCGCTCAGCGCCCTGGTGGCAGAAGCTGGTGGGGAGCCGGTACGGTATGGTATTATTCCGGATAAGGCCGATTTGCTATTATCCATGGCTTCGCTTGCCCTGGTTGAGTCAGACCTGGTGGTGATAACTGCCGGCTCGTCCGTGAGCACCCGTGATCTGACAGCTACTGTTATCAATTCCCTGGGTAAACCGGGGGTGCTGGTGCATGGAGTGAATATCCGCCCCGGAAAACCTACTATCCTGGCAGTATGCAATGGCAAGGTGGTGATCGGTCTGACGGGAAATCCAGTCAGCGCGCTGGTTATTGCGAAACTTTTCGTAGTTCCGGTGGTAGAATCCTTGCTTGGTTTGCAGCAAGTCCGTCTGCACCCATCGAAACGGGCACGGTTAAGTGTTAACCTACCGTCACAGGCAGGTCGAGAAGATTGGATCCCCGTCCGTTTAACCGACACCCCCAACGGTTACGAAGCCGTACCAATCTTTGGTAAGAGCAACCTGATTTTTACTCTGGTGCGCGCCGATGGGCTGGTATGTATATCATCGGATGCCACCGGTCTGAGTGCCGGGACAATCGTGGATGTTACTTTAATTTAGAAGTAAATCAACTGCCGATGCCTGATCATTACACCCTCACTGTCCTCCCAGAACGCCTGTCTATCGTCCGGCTGGTACCTGACACGCCTTTACCAAACAGTCTTCATAAAGACGACAACCTGTTGGCTTACATCCAAACCCAGGATGAACAAACCATGGTCTGCAACGAAAAGTATGCACCTCCAGCCGACCGTATCCAACGTGGATTACGCGCTATCAAGGTAGAGGGACCTCTTGACTTATCATTGGTTGGCGTCCTGGCATCACTCTTGTCACCTTTATCGACAGCCGGGGTGAGCGTTTTTACGATATCCACCTTCGATACCGACTATATCCTGGTGCAAGACGGGGTTCTCCAGACTGCTGTGACTGCTCTTAAGGAAGCGGGGCACATCGTTAAAACAAAGAGTTTAGAGTGATTAATAAAAGTATATTATTTTTATTACTATTTTCCTTGGTTTTCACAGCGTGTAATTTGTCTGCACACGCGGATCCAGTTATACCCACTGCAATCAGTGAACCGGTGCCACCCGAAGCTACCCTGCAGCCCACTCTCACCGTAACCCCTTATATAGAGTTTACAACGACCCCGACACTCATTCCGTCAACATTGACCCCCAAACAGACCTTTACACCCACGCCAACAAACACCCCTCTCCCGTCTCCTACACCTACCTGGGCTTTGGTACCAGCCGGCAAAGTCGTCGCACCGATTCTACTTTACCATCATATATCTATAGACTCTCAAAGCCGGTATTACGTCTCCCCTGACAATTTCCGGTCAGAGATGGAGAGCTTGCGGAACTGGGGCTATACGACAATCACTCCAACCTTTTTGGTTAATGTTTTGATTAATGGGGGGCAATTGCCATCCCGGCCTATCATCATTTCATTCGATGATGGCAATCTGGATGTCTATCAGAACGCTTTCCCGGTCATGAAGGAATTGGGTTATGTCGGAGCAGTTTATATCGTGGCTAACCGTCTGGAATCTGATAATTTTCTTCATGCGGATCAGTTGAAAGAGCTTGTAGCTGCCGGTTGGGAAGTTGGAAGTCATGGTATGAGCCACGTTGACCTGACCACGAACCACTCCTACCTCAGTCGCGAAGTGCTCCAATCTCGTCTTGACCTCGAGACAGCGGTTGGGGTGCCTGTGCTGACGATCGCTTATCCTTTTGGAACAGTTGATGGACTCGTCGCTCAAAAAAGCCAGGATTACGGTTACCACGCGGGGATGGGCCTGGGAACTTCGGTCACACATACCTGGAGCACGTTGTATTATCTGAGCCGGCGTGAGGTTCATGGTGATATGGACTTAACCACCTTTGCAGGACTGTTACCCTGGTCGGGGTCCCCATAAAGTTCGCCTGTCTTATAAAATGCGATATGTCGATATACCTGCATGATATACCACTTCCCGAGGCACGATCTCGATTGGCATCGGCCTTAAAAGAAATTGGTCGGTGGGGAATCCTGGGAGTTGATGATATTGTACTGGACGAAAAGGCATTGGGACGGGTGCTGGCTGAGCCAGTCTGGGCGAAAATTTCAGCTCCACATTACCATGCCTGCGCAATGGATGGATTTGCTGTCCGTTCTACGGATACAGTTGGTGCTATGCCAAACGATCCGGTAACATTATCACTCGGGTCACATGCAAGTTATGTGGATACAGGGGATCCACTACCTATGTGGGCCGATGCGGTTATCCCGATTGAAAATGTTGAACCATTGACAAAAGAAGGTTCCATAGCAATAGAGGTACGCCAGCCGGCGGTTATTCGCATCCGGTCAGCAGTGACACCCTGGAGCCATGTTCGACCAATGGGTGAAGATATGGTCGCTACGCAACTGGTGCTACCGGCTGGACATGTATTGCGCCCGGCAGACCTGGGGGCAATTGCTGCCAGTGGGAATGACCGTATAAAGGTTGCACGCCGACCACGGGTAGCGATCATACCAACCGGCAATGAACTGGTGCCGATAGGACGCCCGGTTAAAGCGGGAGAAATTGTTGAGTATAACTCTGTGGTACTAGCAGCACAGGTCAATTCTTGGGGTGGAGAGGCAGAGCGTTTCCCTATCGTCTCCGATAACTTTGACCAGATCTGCGATCAAGTGAAATCGGTTGGCAAAGAATATGACCTGATCTTACTCAATGCAGGTTCATCAGCGGGATCAGAAGATTTCTCGGCTCGGGTGGTCGAAAGCCTCGGACGGCTTCTTGTCCATGGGGTGGCTGTTCGTCCAGGGCACCCGGTCATCCTGGGGATTCTGCCTCCCTCTGTGCCCATCATCGGTGTGCCGGGATATCCGGTATCTGCGGCTTTAACAGGTGAAATATTTGTTGAACCCCTGCTGGCACTCTGGCTCGGGCGACAACCATATAAACCTGCGGTTATCAAGGCTATAATGACCCGCAAAGTGACCTCCCCTGCAGGTGATGACGATTTTTTACGGGTCGTCTTGGGCCGTGTCGGAGAGCGGATTTTGGCAGCACCTTTAGCCCGCGGAGCGGGGATCATTACCTCATTGGTGAAAGCAGACGGTATTGTGATCTTGCCTCGCGGTTCGCAGGGTGTTCCAGCCGGGGAGGATGTCGACGTTAACCTGTACCGCTCGATAGTTGAGATCGATCGTACTATTTTCTCAATTGGTTCTCATGATATCAGCCTTGATCTCTTAGCCCAGTATTTAGCAGGGCACGACCGTCGTTTAGTATCCGCAAATGTAGGGAGTCTGGGAGGACTGTTGGCTCTTCGCCGTGATGAGGCCCACCTGGCAGGTACCCATCTGCTTGATCCAGCAAGTGGTGATTACAACCTGGTGTATATCCGCCAGTATCTACCAGGCATTCCCGTGCGTGTGGTTGCTTTGGTGGGGCGGCAGCAGGGGCTGTTCGTACCCAAGGATAATCCAAAGGGTATTCATACCCTGGCGGACCTGACTAGACCCGATATAAGCTTTGTTAACCGTCAGCGTGGGGCGGGGACGCGTGTCTTGTTAGATTACCATCTGGACCAATTGGGGATTGTTCCTGAGGAGGTTAGAGGCTACAATCACGAAGAATATACCCATCTGGGTGTCGCTGCAGCGATAGTATCGGGTCGTGTCGATTGTGGGTTAGGGATAGCGGCCGCTGCTAAAGCTCTAGACCTGGATTTTGTCCCTCTTTTCCAGGAACGCTACGACCTGGTTATCCCGTGTAAATATTACAATAGCCCTCATCTAGCTCCCTTGCTTCAGATACTAGGAGAAGGTGATTTCCAACAAGCGGTTGCAGCCATGCCTGGATATGACATAACCGTGATGGGTACACTGGTCGCTGAATTGGGATGAATGATGATCAATGCTCTAGTGATCGACGATAACCGCCTTACGGCTGACAGCCTCTGCCAATTACTCACTTTACTGGAAGTCTCAGCCCAACCAGCCTATGGCCCGCGCGCTGCTATGATGGCATTGACCGAACGTGTCCCGGATATTGTCTTTCTGGATATCAACATGCCGGGGGTCAGCGGGTTTGAGGTGCTGGCATACCTCAGACGGGAGCCACGGTATATTGACATCCCCGTAGTCGTGGTCACCGCAGATGATGACCGTGCCACTGCAAAGCGAGCTCAAAAAGGAGGGGCGATCGCTGTTATTATTAAACCCGCCACTTTTGAATCTCTAGAAGACACGTTACATATTGCTAAATTAGCTTGAAAAGGATGTTGACCTATGACGCTCTCAGCTGGTATTCCTGCACCTGATTTTACACTTTTAGATGAGAATGAAAAAATCCATCACCTATCTGATTACCGCGGAAAACCGGTTATTTTATATTTTTACCCGAAAGACGATACCCCTGGCTGCACCACCGAAGCGTGCAATTTCCGTGATGACTATAGCGCTTACGAGCAAGCTCATGTAGTCATAATCGGCGTCAGTCCTGATACACCGAAATCACATGCTAAGTTCAAGGCAAAATATAACCTCACCTTTCCCTTATTGGCTGATAAAGACCATAAAGTCTGCAGCCAATATGGGGTTTGGGGAGTGAAGAAATATATGGGCCGAGAGTATGAAGGTGTATTGCGGACGACTTTTTTAATTAGTCCAGAGCGTGATATCGTAAAGGTTTTTAAAAATGTAAAACCTGCTGAACATAGCAAGGAAGTTTTAGCTGAGTTGGGGGTTGGGTCCTAGAAATTCCGTCATGCCGGCCTGGAAAGGCACCTTGAATGAGCAACAAATCAGGCAGGTGATCGAATATATCTATGTTTTAAAAGCCCAACAAATTTATATTTTATGTATAATTAAATAACCCGGATCACATCCGGGTATAAAGGGGGTATTTCCCCTCCCCCTTTTCCCCCTCCAGACCATCAGGAAAGGAGGGGGTTTTTATTAGTGGAGATGGCGGGAATTGAACCCGCGTCCGAAAGATTAGACCCACAGACGCCTACGAGCATAGTCAGTTGTTTTTTATCGCCAGGACGGTCCACTGCTGACAAAAGATCCACCTGGCTAGCCGCTAAGGCTCGAAAGCCTTCTTTCGCACGCTTAACGGCTTCACGTGCGGCACTCCGGTTTTTTAGCGCCCGATCCTATCACCGACCGGGGACCGGGATAGGCGGACGTGGCCCTATTTAAAGAGCCAGGACTGGTTCATCTCGCTTATGCAGCGAGAGGAAGAGCAGCATAGGTAGTGCGATTGGCACTTTGGTTTTGCGCTGATTTCTCGAGGTCGGCGCCTCTCGGCTCGCAATCCGGGATCAGCTTCCTCCGTCGAAGCCTGTCATCCCCATGCGTAATTATTATAAGCTATTTGCTGAATTAATCCAGGGATTGGAAGGATTCGGTTGATTAAAATAAGAGCAAATCCGGCACCTTACCACGTAAAATCCCAAAGACCCAATGATATAGAATTATGTTAGATTGTGTATAATTGTCTTTAGGATTAATCGTATTCTCAGGATGATAATAGCTATATTAGGATTATTGTTCTTATGACTGCTAATATAAAAATCGGTCGTATCTGGGGCATCCCTATTGGGGTGAATATCAGTTGGTTTTTTATATTCGGCTTGATCACCTGGTCGCTGGCGGCTGGATATTTCCCTACCGAATATCCTTCACTATCCACGGCGATGCAGTGGATCCTGGGACTGGTGACCAGCCTTTTATTCTTTGGGTCAGTGTTAGCTCATGAACTGGGGCATTCTTACCTGGCTCTACGCAATAAGATACCCGTAAATAATATTACCCTCTATATATTCGGTGGTGTCGCCCAAATATCGCAAGAACCTCCTTCTCCTGGGACGGAGTTCCTCATTGCACTTGCTGGACCATTCGTGAGCTTGACCCTCGCGTTCTCTCTCTGGATAATATGGCTGTTGACCAGGTCAATTCCTCTCCTGGCGGCACCGAGCCTTTATTTATGGCGAATCAACCTGATCCTGGGTCTGTTTAACTTGGTACCCGGATTCCCGCTGGATGGAGGCCGTGTATTACGGTCAATCGTGTGGCGACTGACAGGCAGCTTCCACCGAGCTACGCAAATCGCTTCCTATACCGGTCAACTGGTAGCCTTTGGTTTTATTGGATTGGGAATCATCACCATGGTGGGTGGAAATTACCTGGATGGTTTATGGCTGGTCTTTATCGGATGGTTTGTGCAGAATGCAGCTGTGAGTACTTATGCCCAATCTAACATGCTGCACAACCTGCGTGGTGTCACTGTATCCCAGGTGATGACACAGGATTGCCAAAAGGTTACTAATTTGATGTCGCTTAACCAATTGGTAGAAGAGCATGTGCTAACCGGCGGACAGCGGTGCTTTTTCATCGATGAGGATGGTAAACTGCGCGGGATGTTGACTCTGCGCGATATTGCCGCTGTGCCCCGTTCTAAGTGGCGTTTCACGACACCTTCTCAGGTGATGGTGCCTTTTAACCGCCTGGTCCGTGTCGAACCCAATACCGAGTTACTGGCTGCTTTACAGTTGATGGATCAAGCCAATGTCGCCCAGGTACCGGTTGTCATGGGAGAAGAAATCGTCGGGATGTTATCCCGCGAACAGATAGTCCATTACCTGCGTACACGAGCTGAACTCGGAATCTAGTCCTTCAAGTGGGAATATAACACTTCCAGGGGAGATCCCTGTTCATCGTCAGCGCCCAATTGCCAGATCATGATGCCTCCAAGGTTCATTGCCTTGACATAATCGGCCTTGAGCGATAAAGACTGAGGGTCATCATATGAGATCATGATGCCGGTAAGCGGATTATATATTCAGGGCACCATGGCTTCATCCTCCCAGTAGCGAGTATAACCGCTCCCCTCTACCAGATAAGTATTTTTTAGATCAAGATAGTTGGTGCTGCTTTGACCGTTTGGGGTTCCGGTAAAAGTCTGGTAGAGGCCATGATTATTATCTGGTATACCGGCCCAGCCCCTTCCGAAAAATGGTACCCCGACCACGATCTTATCCGCTGGAACGCCAGCGGTTAGAAAAGCCTGAACCGCAGCTTGTACATTGTAGCTGTTAAGGGAGGTATCGGTGTGTCTAAGCGGTGGGTCGATATACCCGTTATAGCATTGCACGTCAGTGAGAGTGTAAGTATCAAGGCAATTAATAAACCGGCGCGACCCGGTTGCCTCCGTATTGTTGAGGATGAATGCGCAATCATGTCGGATAATTTATAGAAATCGCATCTGCGGGGTGGTATAAGTCAGAGGGTCCCGTTCTAATTCATCGTCGAGGACTTCCCGGCTGAGGATTTGGTTAACTATCAACCAACGCAGATGACGATATTTTAAGAAACGCCAACCCGCGTCGATAGCCTGGTTGAGGTGTGGATCTCGTCGTAGCTTATATGCCACCAGGTTAGCACGCCCACCTGGAAGCACGATGAGTGACCGCAGTGGTGGGGACCCGCTTCTAAAGATGATCTCGCCCAGAACGGCTGAGGCGATCGGATAAAACCGGTATCGTGCCTGATGGTCGGGTTCTAACCAAAGGATCGGGAATTGACCCTCAACAGAAAACCCCAATCGTTCACCCAATTCCTTTAACTGGCGATTAACTTCTTCCAGATCAGCCCGGCGGATAACCGGATCATCTTGTGGCCGCAGGTGCCATCTGCCACTACCGGGTGGAGTTTGTTCCCCATATGAGTCCAGGCACACTTGTATTAATTCAAGGTCTGCTGTCAGCAAACCGGGAAAGGATACATCGAGAGCCTGTTCAATATCGGATATCGTACAATTGGGTTTTACCCCAAGGAAAGGCATCAGGGCAGCCTCTACCCTATCGGCTAATGGAAGGTTTGATTGGCTGTCTTCACGCAGCCACCACTGGCCCGATTCGGCTGAGTCGGTGGCTCCATAGCGTAAAAATCCCCCGCGGTAAGTCAGGACTTCTTTGATTGTTGCCTGGCTTTGGTTAAAATTATCCGCAGGAGATGCCTCCTCTGCAGACTCCTGGCTTACTTGTGTTTCAGATACGGCGGGTCTGGACCGGAGTGCAGTGGCATATCTAAGGACGTTAGCCTCAGCCATTCCTGAGAGAGCAGCAGTATACATTCGTATATAATCAGCTGGCTCCCCCTTTTCACGTAAATAATATGCGGCTGATTGCCCGGCTATTTGGTCCAGGCTTTGTTTTGAAGGGCTCTTGATTGCTTCTGATATTTGTCCCGAATATTGCCAGGTGATCTGGGCCTGCCCATTGTCATCGGATAGAGATATCCCTTGTAAATTGAAACCAGTGATGTCAGCGGCGGTCATAGCAGCAGTCAGGAAACCGGGTTCTGTTTCTGCAATAATGCCGAATAATGGGGTTCCTGGGATAATCAGAGGCGCCAGGTTGCTTAAAGTAGCACTTAAAGCTGTTGTATGCCAGGACCAATCGTAACGTCGCCGGCGTAGAACGCTTTTGAATGGTCCAGCGGCTTCACGACCCCACAACCAGCCTGTCCATAATGCGCAGAGTGTCCAGAAAGCCTGGTTAGGGCGTGGCAGGGCAGTCATCACGGCACCCACCTTGATAAGGGATTTGGTCTCTGTACGGACGAGACTACCCAAGTCTTTTAGACGACCTTCAAAGAGGCAAATCCCTCCGCTGGGAGGTGGTAACTGGGGCCAAATGGTCATTAGCAGCGGAGGTTCGGAAGAAGCCCATAAATGAACCCCTTCTTCTAATGCCAGCCAGACATTATTCTCTCGAAAGCGAGGTGGGATAGTTAATTGGCGGGGACGTTCACGGGTAGTTGGATGAGACCATAAAGTATTTGCCTGGTCACAGGCTGTCAGTAATAAGGCAATTAGATAACTTCGGCGATTCGGGGTAAGTGTCAGACCATCTAGCTTGTTAATCAGTGTAAATAAAGCGAATATGGCACGCGGCAGATAAGCTGCCAGGGCTTCCTCAGCATGGATCCGGTCTGGGTCGTTCAGAGGTGCCACTCGTTCCAGTGCGCGTGCCCGGTGCAGTCCGGTCGCTGCGAAATGGGCTGCCCGAGCGGCATCTGCGTTCGTTGCAGTTCGTTCACCGTAATCACCGCAATGAGTACAGTGGTAAATGCGTGCATATGGAACCTGGGCACCGTGTTCCCACAAAAATGCCTCAGCCATGACCATCTGGCCGCATTTTCCACATTCTGTTTCGTAGAGCGATCGGATAGTCGGTTCGATGCGCTCTTCACCACGGTGAGCCGCAGCAAGTTCGGCTAATACAGAGCGCAAATCAGCCTCACTGGGTGGGTTAGCTGACATTTCGACGAGGAAGCGTGCGATTGGGTTATTGGCTGCAACTAATACGCGATATCCCGCACGGGCCGCTTCAATAACAATGCGGGGTGCGGCTCCGAATGGATCCAATACCCATGGCTTTTCTTGAGCTGATAACAAATCCTCTCCAACTGGCACTTGGGGAAGGTTTTTTTCGAGCCAGGTGGTTACAACCCCATCGCGAATAGGTGGAAGGTAGCGTGCCAAAGAGCCCGGTTTTGATGGCATCCTGCCGTGTATGAATGGGAAACCCAGGATAGTGTGGCCCGGTTTAGTGTCCTTCATACCCCGTAGTATAATGATTTATGCTCAAAATGCAACCTGTTAACCATGGTTTTATCAGGATCATGAGTAAATGCCTTACAATCCTGAGCTTGCTAACAGCGATAGTTACATCTTCCTGTCATTCCAGCCTCCCCGTAGCCGAGTCACAACCGACAGAGACACCCACTGTATTTATTTTTCAACCTACAACAACCGTTGGAATAATAGTAACTCTCATACCCATTACATTAACGCCCGAACCACATCCTACCTCATCCAATCCAACCTGTGTTCCTTCTCATGACCATTCCCCATTGGCGTCCGTAGATTTCAAGGCTTACCCGCAAGCGATACTGGATTTTATAAATAGTGGTGCGTCTATTCAGGAACTCGATGAGTCTTTATACAATGCTGGTATTGCTAACCAGCCTGTCGCTGTAATGATAGGAGATATGACTGGTGATGACAAAATGGACGTGGTTGTATCGATATATGATCCTTCTTCGCTGAATGTCCCCCCGGCTGGCACGCTGCTTATTTACATATGTCAGGCAGACCAATATCGTCTAGCCTTGAATCAGCCAACCGGAAAGGCGGAAGGTGGACCTCATCTCTGGTTCTTACAAGACCTGACCGCCAGTGGGCGCGCCGATCTGGTAGACAGCGTCGTTACTTGTGACGATAGTACCTGCGTTGAAGAAGTCAAAATCTGGGTGTGGGATGGGAGCAGCTTTATCAACCGCCTGAAGGGGAGCACAACTTCCCTGTCAATGCCGGTTATTAAAATAAACGATGCCAATGCGAATGGGATTTACGAATTAGATGTTACCGGGCAAGAGATAGGTTCTGCAGGAACCGAATCACAATCCGAGGTGACTTGGGTTTGGACCTATCTGCCAGAGAGCGGTTACTGGGAGAGAACCGGAATAATACCGCGACCATGAATGTTATTTGAAATGTCGTTTCAGCTCGGAGGCATAATCCACTCCAACAGAATCCCGGTTCTGTTCCAACCAGGCGCTTAACGTAGTCTTGCCAATTGGCGGTTTCTCCGAGACCAGTAAACCTGCCATCAAACCGTTCAGTTCATCTCGTGTTAGAACGACATCCTGCAACAGGTATCCCACAAGTATGGAGAAGAACAGAGCAATCCTCGGAGGCAGGTGAATCATCATAGCCCGGCTGTTTAAACTTCTCCCTATTAACTGTACCATCTCCTCAAAAGTGAAAATACCTGGACCGACAGTATCCAGAATCAGGTTCTCACCTGATCCACCGGTTTGGACTGCTAGATCGGCCATATCCTCTACATAAAT
>CAZPWU010000020.1:0-5949 GCA_964590325.1 uncultured Anaerolineaceae bacterium
GCATCCGCATGGAACCTTTACCTTCTATGTCGCAAAGAAAGGAGGCTAGGTAGAAAAAGATGTAAAGAGCACAGTTTCATCACTCCATCTCCTTTATGTTGTGTACATTATGTCTAATTTACCTCACACCTACGATGAAAAATATTTTAAAACAGGCCCTTATGCTAATGTTTCATTTGCGCGATATAGTCAGTATTGGTGGTCCAACCGTTATTATGCACTGCTCGCGCGGCAGTACGGCCCCCGGCAGGGGCGAGTATTAGAAGTCGGATGTGGGTTGGGACATCTGGTTGGATGGCTGACGGATCGTTATCAGGTATTTGGTACGGATATAAATGCTTCGGCACTTGTCCAGGCCCGAAGCAATGTCCCACGGGGTCATTTCGTTTTGATGTCGGCTGATGATTTATGTCCTTTTCTAGATGGGTTGTTCCAGATTGTCATTGCCAAGCATATTGTGGAGCACCTGTCCAACCCAGAGAGAGCTATCATAGAGATGAGCCGAGTCCTGGCTCCCGGTGGATTACTCTTGTTGGCGACACCCAATCTAGATTCGCCAATGCGTGCGCGAAAGAAAGAACAATGGATTGGGTACAAAGACCCCACTCACATTAGTCTTAAACATCCACAGGAATGGTTAGGGTACCTCCAAAAGAATGGATTTCGGCCGCGTAAGGTTTTTTCGGATGGGTTCTGGGACGCACCTTACATACCAATTTTGTCAGTTCGTCTGCAGAAACTACTTTTCGGTGTCCCAGGGGGCTTGCAGGCTATTCTGGGATGGAGTATTATTCCTCTTTGTATGGGTGAAAGCCTTATCGTCCTTGCGGATAAGTTATGAACAATGAAGAGCCCAGTGTCCTGGATTATTTGAAGTCCCTGCTGACCCCCTGGAAAGGTCCGGTTCCACGAATACCATCGGCACCGCAATCTCCTGAACCTGGAGCGCAAAAAGAAACTCAACCTGAGTCAGAACAGGGTGAGACAATCACCACCCATGAAATTACGGCAACGGTCGCGGTAACCCGGGTTATCCACTTCCCCTGGGTGTCTTTCTCCACTTTTCTCCTGGCCCTGCTTGGGCAGTTTCTATTAGAACCTCGTCTCAACCAAACACGTACATGGGAGACCGGCGTGTTATTTTATTTATTAGCTGCCGGAGGTTTAATCTGGGCGAATATACGTAATGAGCGGGTTATCTTTACTCTGCCAAATGCAGAGAAGCGCCATGTCCCGGATACAGTTCGCTTAGTCCCATTCCTGGTCAGCATTCCGTTGGCTTTAATTGCCTACTGGTCCTTTAAGGGCAATCTTTTTACTCTATTTAATTTATTCTTTTGGATCCTGGCCTTGTTCTTTTTACTCCGGGCGTTATGGCTAGGGGATCCACAAGCCAAACCTTGGGGATGGTTGGCGGAATTGAGTGATAGTATCACCCATCTCCAATGGAATCTACGTATTACACGCTGGACGTTGGTGATCCTGGCAGCAGCCGGTTTGGTGATCTTTTTCCGCGTTTATCAGATCAATCAGGTCCCACCGGAGATGGTCAGCGACCAAGCTGAAAAACTCCTGGATGTCTGGGACATACTGCATGGCCAGCCCCATATCTTTTTCCCCCGCAATACCGGTCGTGAAGCCATCCAAATGTACCTTACCGCTGCCATTGTCAATTATATAGAGACCGGGTTCTCTTTCTTAAGCCTCAAGATCGGCACCATTCTAGCTGGTCTTCTAACACTTCCATTTATATATTTGCTTGGCAAAGAAGTGGGCAACCGCCGGGTGGGACTGCTGGCTATGGTTTTTACGGGCATCGCTTATTGGCCGAACGTGATCTCGCGCGTGGGGTTGCGCTTTCCCCTTTATCCGCTCTTTGTCGCCCCTACATTATATTTCCTGTTTCGAGGGCTGCGTACTTCCAATCGGAACGACTTCATACTGGCTGGACTGGCATTAGGGATCGGGTTACATGGCTATACTCCTATCCGCATCTTGCCCATTATGGTGGTAATTGCTTTTGGGTTGTATTTGGTCCATCGTCAATCGTCTGGACTTCGTAAACTGTCTATTGGTTGGTTGGCTGTTGTAGTATTAGTATCGGGATATGTATTTATCCCACTGGCAAGGTATTCCCAGGAAAACCCCGAATTGTTCAATTACCGGACCTTTACCCGGCTGGGGTCGGAGGAGCGACCCTTACCAGGACCTGCCGGACAGATATTCATTAGCAACCTGTGGCGAGCAATGACGATGTTTGCCTGGGACGATGGTGAGATTTGGGTACATTCTGTTACCCATCGGCCTGCCTTGGACACGATCTCGGCCGCGCTGTTTTATATTGGTATGTTCCTTCTTCTTATCAGGTATCTGCATCGTAGGAACTGGCTTGACCTTTTTCTGGTACTATCAGTACCTCTTTTAATGATGCCATCAATCTTATCGTTGGCTTTTCCCGCGGAAAACCCGGCCCTGAACCGAGCCGGTGGCGCAGTCGTGACAGTATTTGTTATTGTAGCGATTGCCCTGGATGGATTTTTAAATACGCTGGAGAATGGCATGGGTTCCACCTGGGGTCCTAGAGCAGCGTGGATATCTGTAATTATCCTCGTGCTGTTATCTGCCGGCCAAAATTATGATCTGGTTTTCAACCAATATTTCAAAGCTTATCAAGCTTCCTCCTGGAACACATCCGAGATGGGTCAAGTCATTCGTGATTTCGCGAATTTTACAGGGACAAGTGATAGTGCCTGGGTGGTGGCATATCCCTATTGGGTAGATACACGCCTGGTGGGTATGAATGCCGACGTGACAACCCGTGACTTCGCTATCTGGCCTGACCAGTTCCAGAGCACTCTGGGTGAAACGCGCCCAAAGCTTTTCCTGGTAAATTTGGAAGACCAGACTGCGGTCCAGGCATTACGAGAGTTGTACCCTCAAGGGTATATATACCGGTATCCGTCGCGGGTGGGAAAGGATTTCTTGGTATACCTGGTGGTTGCTCCAGGAGAAGCAATCCCAGCGATACTCCAACCTGCACCTTGAGGAACCATAAAACCTAATCCTGCGTTATAACATGTGGGATTCCAGTTAGATGAGTGAACCATCGCTTATGACCAACATCCCATCGTCGCCTACACCGGTTAAACCGCGCAGGCATCTTCATTCCTGGGTCTATGATCTTATTTTGGTATATGTCCTGATTGTCGGGGCGTATTTCAGGTTCCAGGGAATTTATTGGGGTGAGTATACCTATATGCATCCCGATGAGCGGTTCTTGCTCATGGTGGAATCAGATATATCACCCGTTAAAAGCCTTGGAGAGTATTTCAATACAGCCCAATCCAGCTTAAATCCCCAGAACCGGGGGCATAACTTTTTTGTATATGGCACCTTTCCGATATTTTTAACTCGCTACCTGTCGGAGTGGATCATAGGTCATTCCGGATTGAACGAAGCGTTGCAGGTAGGTCGGCCTTTGTCCGCCTTTTTCGATTGGGCCTCGATCGTGTTGGTTTACCTGGTCGCTGCACGGCTTTATAACAAGCGCGTAGGTGTCCTGGCTGCCGCATTCTATTCCTTCGCAGTCCTGCCCATCCAGCTTTCTCATTTCTTTAAAGAAGACACATTTTTAAACTTCTTTGCCCTGCTGGCGGTATATTTTGCCGTTTGTATTATGACATGGAGTAAAGAGAAGTCATCGTCCAGCAGTGACCGGTTACCAGTGATCGGTGTTCAGTCAGCAATTACTGGTAATCAGTTACCAGGGGTCGGTGATCGGTCGAGATCGGAAAATGAGCAGAAATCAGATAGTCCACAATTAGCAATAAGTGACAATTCGCGGATCACGACTCAGGTATCACGTTTTCTAACCCATCCCTTCTTCCTCCTCAGCATCGGTTTCGGGGTGGCATTGGGATTGGCTGTAGCCAGTAAGCTTAACGCAGCCCCGGTAGCATTGGTGCTGCCTGGAGCTATGGTAGTTTATTGGTTAAAACTACCTGCTCAGGAACGAAATCGCCAGGTCACACAACTACTGTTTTACCTGGCGATCGGAGCATTCATCAGCCTCCTAACTTTCCGCATTGCTCAACCCTATGCCTTTAGTGGTCCAGGTTTCCTGGGACTCAAACCGAACCCAGACTGGGTGCAAGGCATACAAGAACAGCGTGCCCAAGCAGCAGGGGATGTGGATTTCCCGCCCTCGCTTCAATGGGCTCGGCGACCCTTATGGTTCTCGTGGCAAAACCTGGTGGAATGGGGGTTAGGACTGCCCCTTGGACTATTAGCCTGGGCAGGTTTCCTATGGCTGGGTTGGCGTATGCTTAAAGGGGAATGGCGGCAGCACAGCTTATTGTGGGGTTGGACAGCTTTTTATTTTGCCTGGCAGTCGATCCAGTTTAACCCTACCATGCGCTACCAGCTACCGATTTATCCACTGCTGGCTATTTTCGCAGCCTGGGCGGTGATAACCCTTTATGACCTGGGATGGAATATTTATGATGAAAGACGAAGGACGAAAGACGAAAGCCTCCCAATAACCGTAATGGGTCGTTCATCATTCATCAGAATTATCGCTGTCGTTATCGGTGGTGGTGTCCTACTATTAACCCTGGCTTACGCCTTTGCATTCACCCGCATCTATGCACGACCTTTTACAAGGGCTGATGCCTCGCACTGGATTCTTAAAAATATCACAGGTCCGATCAATTTACAGATCCAAACCCCCGATGGGATCATAAACCAACCCTTACCCTTCCAATACGATTACCTGATCCGTCCAGGTGAACCATTCTCGAGTCCGTTTACTGCCAATGTGACTGGGACATTGTCAGAAATCCACCTGAACGCTGCGGTGGACCCGCAGGCAAAGTTCGGTGAGAAAACCTTTATCATGACGCTTTCAACCGAACCTGGTGGAGGTGCAGTAACAACAGCATCTGAAACAATAAATCTATCTCAGGATACCCAATCCTCATCTCAACAAACCTTCACATTTACAAGCGAGTTTCCTGTCACCAGGCAGCAAACCTATTATATAAAGTTGCAGCTATTCCCCGGGGACGGACCAGTCTCTCTGTCGGGATCGTTTGAAATCCCTGTTCAGATATCCGGTCAGACGATCACTCAGACTATTCCAATCAGCAATGCAGTTGTAGGAGTGGTTAACCCATATTCGACAGTCTTTACAGCGCGCTCGGATGGTGTTTTAAGCTGGATAACTCTGAATTCGGCCCTTGACCAGGCTTCTGCCCCGGGTGAGAAAAGATTTTCCGTATCCGTGATGACCCCTGAGAGTAGTGACCAGCCAGTTGCGACTGCATCTGTCATCAGTGATTTTAGTAATGCCAAAGGACCAACGGGCGATGGCTATACACTCACCTTGGATAGACCCGTAAACCTCACCAAAGGCGAGAATTATTCTCTAAGAATCGACCTGCAAGGTAATGGCGGGACTGTGTCGCTATATGGGGCTGAGGTTGCCAATGAAGGAGATTGGGATGACGGGTTGCCTTTGCGTGTTGACGGATATGATGCCTTCGGTGGAATTTATCCACCTGGCCTCAACTTCAACATGTATTGGGATGATAACCAGGATAAGTTAAACCGCTTCCTGGGTATTTTAAATAATACCGAATATATTTTCATGTCATCTAACCGGCAGTGGGCCAGCCTGACACGCATCCCTGAACGTTTTCCATTGACCACTGCCTATTACCGGAATTTATTAGGTTGTCCTCCCGAGAAGGATATTATCTGGTGTTATAGCGTAGCTCAACCTGGACAGTTTAAGGGCAGGTTGGGTTTTGAATTGGTGAAAGTTTTCCAGTCAGATCCCAGCTTAGGACCATTGCAGATCAATGACCAGTTCGCCGAAGAAGCTTTTACGGTTTACGATCATCCTAAGGTGTTCATCTTCCGCAAGACCGCGGCTTATGATCCTCTACA
>CAZPWU010000020.1:6049-11684 GCA_964590325.1 uncultured Anaerolineaceae bacterium
TGAGGCTGGCATTGCCGGGCTTGTCGGATCATGGTTACCCGCTCGCGCGGACAGCCGGGCTGCTGCTACTCTCGTATCTGGTTTGGTTGGCAGGTTCATATAAAATACCATTTACTCGTCTAACGATCAGTATCGTCTTGGTTTTACTCGGGATAGCTGGTGCGTATCTGGCATATCGACAAAGGGATGGATTGCGTCGGGAATGGAAAGAGAATCGGCGGTACTTTTTAATTATTGAAGGTGTTGCACTAGCCTTCTTTATTTTTGATCTACTGATCCGTTTCGGTAATCCGGATCTATGGCACCCCTGGAAAGGCGGCGAAAAGCCGATGGACTTTTCGTATCTAAATGCGATGCTTAAGAGCACCACATTCCCGCCTTATGATCCCTGGTACGCAGGTGGTTACCTTAACTACTACTATTATGGCTTTGTGTTTGTGGGGGTGTTGGTTAAGCTGCTGGGTATTATACCGTCCTTTGCGTATAACCTGATTCTACCTACTTTATTCAGTATGGTAGCTCTTGGGGCATTTTCGATCGCCTGGAATCTATATAATCATAAACAGTCGGCGATCAGCGAGCAGCAGTCAACCGCAGACGGAGGGTTATTAAGTCCTGGTGATCCCCAACCATCAGCTTTTAACTTTAAGCCGTATTTAATAGGCCTGGCTGCGGCTGTAGGTATGGTTGTCATCGGTAACCTGGGGACAGTAAAGATGATCTTACGGGGTTACCAGACGTTGGCAGCTTCCGGTGGGCCGGTTGCTTTGGATGGCGCCTCGTTTCTGACACGCATCGGGTGGACTTTTCAGGGCTTACTGAGTGCCCTAAAGGGAACTACCTTACCTTACAGCCTGGGCGACTGGTATTGGTTACCCAGCCGTGCCATTCCAGCACCTAATGATGTCGAACCGATCACGGAGTTCCCATTCTTTACATTTTTATATGCAGACCTGCATGCCCACATGATTTCTTTAACAATTATGCTGCTTGTCCTGGGATGGGTCGTATCGGTCGTATTAGGACGGGCACGCTGGAAAGGGTTGTTAGGAGGTGCGTTTGGGTTCCTTATGGGTGGGCTGGCACTGGGTGCTTTGTATCCAACGAATCTATCGGATCGATATACATTTTTACCTTTATGTGTTGTGGCGCTTGGATACGCAATCTGGCATAATTACATTCCAAATTCCGGACCAACCCTCTTGGATGTCTGGGCTAACCTGCCTTTTATTATCAGGCGTGTGTTGGTGACTATCGGTGGAATCGGCCTATTAGTTATCTTATCTCTTCTTCTTTTCAGACCTTATACGCAGTGGTATGGGCAGGCTTACACTGCGGTGGACGCCTGGAAAGGGACTCATACTCCGTTGAGTGCTTATCTGACCCATTGGGGAGTGTTCTTGTTCGTCATCATCTCCTGGATGATCTGGGAGACGCGCGATTGGTTGGCCAAGACTCCGCTGTCGGCGTTACGTAAGCTGGCGCCTTATAAAGGTGTGTTTCTCGGTGTGTTGGTGGTCATCGGCGGATATATAGCTGTACTAATCCTGATGCTTATATTCGGTATGGATCAGGATAAGGACCTCATCAATAATTCCCTGTTCTGGTGGGGAGCTATAGTCTGGTTGAAAACCCCGATTGTATGGTTTGTCATACCTTTAATGGCCTGGGCAGGCTTGTTGATCCTGCGATCCGGGCAATCCGACCCCAAACGGATGATCCTCTTCCTGGTTGGGACAGGACTGGCGTTAACTTTAATGGTAGAAGTCATCGTTGTGCGTGGCGATGTCGGACGCATGAACACTGTTTTCAAGTTCTACATGCAGGTGTGGATCTTTTTCGGCCTCAGTGCAGCCGCAGCGTTGGGATGGTTATGCTCTGAACTTAAGCTGTGGCTGCCATCCTATCGTAGAGTCTGGAAAGTTGCCTTTACACTTTTGGTTGTGTCAGCAGCGCTTTACACACTCATGGCTGGTATCGCGAAGATCAAGGACCGAATGGCTGTCAACGCTCCGCATACACTGGATGGCATGGTTTATATACAATATTCGACCTATAATGAGCAGGGCACAGACCTGAATTTGAGCCGGGATTACCGTGCTATCCGCTGGATGCAGGAGAATGTGAAGGGATCGCCGGTGATCGTGGAGGCGAACTCAGGTAACTTGTATCGTTGGTATACTCGTTATACGATTTATACTGGTCTGCCGAATGTATTGGGTTGGGAATGGCAAGAACAGCAGCAGCGCGCCCTGTTACCACCCGATTGGGTTCATCAACGCCTCTTGGAAATTAACAACTTTTACCTGACGACGGACTTGAACCAGATAAAAGATTTTCTGAAGAAATATGATGTGAGCTATATTGTCCTCGGTCAATTGGAGGAGGTTGCTTATCCTGGTGCGGGCCTGGAAAAATTCCCTGCTTATGATGGCGTGCTGTGGCGCGCTGTTTACCAGGATAGTGGTACGATAATCTACGAAGTTATGAAGCCACAAGGATAATTTAAATGCCTGATTGGTTCTATGTTTTAATTTGGTGGCTTATCTTGCAGTTATTTGGTTGGGTAGCGTTTCCTATCACATACCGGATTTTTCGCTGGCTTCCCGACCGCGGTTATACCTTAAGCAAGTCGGTCGGATTGCTTCTGATCAGCTATCTTCTCTGGCTTGGGGCGACGATTGGTTTCCTGCGTAACGATAGCGGAGGTATTCTGGTTGCCATCCTGCTGGTGGCAGGTATATCCGCCTGGTTTTATTTTAAAGCCAGGAATAAAGAAAACAGCCCTGACCAGTTCTCCATCCGAGCGTTTATTCATGAACACATCAATCTCGTTTTAACTGTAGAAATTTTATTTACTATCGCCTTTGTAGCCTGGGCTGTCTTACGCGCTTATGCCCCTGATAAGATCATGAATGCCGGGGGTGAGAAGTTCATGGAGATCGCTTTCCAGAACGCTATCCTCAACAGTCCCCATTTCCCACCCCTTGATCCCTGGTTGTCAGGATTTTCAATATCATATTACTATTTCGGTTACGTAATGATGGCGTTGATGACCCGGCTCTCAGGTGCACCCTCGGGTATAGGGTTTGACCTTTATGATGCACTCTTATTCGCATTAACAGCCATCGGTGCGTTTGGGATAATCTACAATCTGGTGGCAGGCAGCCGAAAGGCTAAAGCAGATAGCCGTCGTGCAGGGGGTAACTGGCAAGCTATTCGTTACGGCTTGCTTGGGTCGCTGTTTATGGTTGGGATGGGGAACCTGGAGGGTCTGTTCGAATCCCTATACTCAAAAGGGGTCCTACCCAATTCATTCTGGGAGTGGATTAATATCCCAGGCTTGCTCGGTAGCCCAGTTAATGGTTCATGGTATCCAGGCAATACACCTGGTTGGTGGTGGTGGCGTGCCTCACGGGTAATATTCGACATGGATTTCAGCCATAAACTTATCCCAGACCCGCCCATCGATGAGTTTCCCTTTTTTAGCTTTTTATTAGGAGATAATCATCCGCATGTCTTGGCTCTACCTTTCGTCTTACTAGCCATTTCCCTTGCTTTAAACCTGCTGCGGCGAACCTCAGATGAAGGACGAACGACCATCGGGGATAGCAATGTAAATAAGCCTTCCTCCTGGTGGAATCCGATAAAAGCCAGCCTGGATGGTGATTGGGTTCTCTTCCTTTTTTATGCCTTAAGCCTGGGCGCGTTAGGATTTCTTAATACCTGGGATCTCCCCATCTACCTGATCCTGATAGTTTTAGCGTTTGGGGTAGGTACCTTTATGAAGACCAGGCGGTTCGATGGCGATCTTTTACTACAAATGCTGGTGCTGGGGGTGGGATTATTGTTATCCGCTATATTTTTATATCTATTTTTCTATGTCAGTTTTAGCTCACAAGCAGGTGGGGTTTTACCTTACATTTTTCCTCCAACCCGCTTACCCCAATACCTGGTGATGTTTGGCCCATTCATCTTTATTGTATCTTTTTTTATCTTCACATATTTTTCCAGGCAGGTCAGGCAGGGGAATAGTGGCAGCATGTTTAAATCTCTCTTACGCTGGTGGGGATGGGTGGTGTTAGGCTGTATTGTCTTTTTATGTGCGGTATTGGCTCTTGTCGCCCTTGTCATTTTAATATTCCCATCTATTCGTCAGTTGGCATTTCAAGCAGATGTACAGAAAGCCTTAGGAGGTCTCGGATTTGGTCAAGCGATTGTCGCTTCACTGACCTCACGAGTACAAGACCCCTGGTTATTCATTTTTGCTACCTTAATCCTGGCTGTAACATTAACCAATTTCTTTAGCCGTTTCCAAATCAAAACTCCTACTGAAGAAGGTGAGCAATCTAATCCGCGCATATCCTCCAGCACCCAGTTCGCATTTTTGTTAATCCTTGTGGGTTTGGGATTGACCTTGAGCGTCGAGTTCTTTTACCTGCGGGATATTTTCGGTTACCGGATGAACACGATCTTTAAGTTTTATTACCAGGGATGGGTGATGATGGGATGTGCCAGTGCTTATGGTGTTTGGTGGATGCTTAATCAGGCAGAGCGTGTGATTGGTCAGATCGGTAAGTATGTTTTTTTGATCGGGTTTGTGATAATGGTTGCAGCAGCTATGGTCTATCCAGCGATGGCGAGTTATAGCCGTGTACAAGGATTTCAAAGCCAGCCCAACCTGGATGGAGCCAGTGGGGTAGCTCTGGGTAATCCGGATGACTGGGCAGCTATTGTATGGCTGCGGGAACACGCGCAAGGACAGGAGGATGTTCCTGTCATATTAGAGGCTCCGGGCGGGTCTTATACCTACGAAGGCCGTATCAGCGCTTTTACCGGTTTTCCTGCGGTATTGGGTTGGGCGGCGCACGAGGCTCAATGGCGAGGTAATTACGACGAACAGGGTAAGCGTGAGCCTGATATCACTACAATCTTCACAACGCTGGATGGGCAGACGACACTCGATCTGCTGCACAAGTGGGGGGTAAACTATGTGATTGTGGGTGCAGTCGAAAGTAACTATATCCAGCGCTTGTGTGCTAGTCCGAATTATCATTGCAATCTCACCGGGGTGTTACGGAAATTCGATCAGATGCTGGTTCCTGTTTTTAGCCAGGGTAAAACTACGATTTACGAAGTGCCCTGAGTAAAATACCGCCTGGGATTGAAACCCATCCGGGAAATGGATTACAGCTCCTTCCTCTTGTATAACCTCAGTGATGTTGATTTCAACTCTCTTTCAACCAGTGGAGTTCCCTTCACCTCAGTCACAGACTCAGGGACGGTATCGGTGATGGACTTCCGTTTCGATCCCCTGGTGAGTGGTGAGCTAGCTGACCTGGACTACAAGAGAGACGGCTAAGGCTGCTGAAGGGCTCCGCTTTGTACGCTGGCAAGGCAGTTTCCAACCGGTATACAAGATCAGCCCGTTCCTGCGAGGGTTGAATGGTCGTATCACCAATGTTGCGATTACATTTTATAACGATGGGAATATTCAGGACACCCTACTCGGATTACTGATCTCGGGGGAGGCTACATCTTTAGTAGGATAAAGGTCCAGAGTACAGCACATATGGTATGGTCTGTTGGCGGTATAATACGAACTGGAGACCTATGAAGCTAAAACACATTACCA
>CAZPWU010000021.1:0-11560 GCA_964590325.1 uncultured Anaerolineaceae bacterium
GGGCTGGGATGGCATCCTGGACAAAATCCATCACTACCGGGAGATCAATAGCTCTAAGGCGGCTGATTTCTACGCAGGCCTGGAGGATATTGTATTGGGTATCCAGGACTGGATCAGGCGCACTGCCGAGGCTGCCTGGCAAATGGCTGGCCAGGAAAGCCACCCCCAGCTGCGCGCCAACCTGGAAGAGATCGCCGACATCAACCATCGCCTGGTAAGCGACCCCCCTCAGACCTTCCGGGAGGCCTGCCAGTGGATTTTGTGGTACCAGATCGCTGCACGCATGTACAACGGCAGCGGTTCACTGGGTCGCCTGGATGTGCTGCTGCAGCCCTATTACGAGCGCGAAACAGCCTCAGGCATTCTGACTGATGAAGAGGCGGTATTCCACATCGCCTGCCTGCTCCTGCGCGACACGGCTTATATCCAACTGGGCGGTCCTGATGAAAACGGCAAGGATGTCACCAGCAAGCTGTCATACCTGGTCCTCGAAGCCGCCCACCGCCTGAAGATCCCTGCCAACATTGGTGTGTGCGTCGGCGACGGCATCGATCCAGACCTGCTCCGGCGGGGGGTTGAGATCATGTTCAAAGACCGCACCGGCATCCCCAAATTCCTAGGGGTCGAGAGGACGGCTGAAGGCTTTGCTCGGAATGGGTATCCACTGGAGCTCAGCCGCCAGCGCGCCTACTCCGGCTGCCATTGGTCCGCCATACCTGGTCGGGAGTACACCCTCAACGATTGTGTCAAGATTAACTTTGCAGCTATCTTTGAATATGCCTTACGAGAAATGATGGCTGACGGCTCCGTGCAGCCGAGTGTGAAAGAATTATGGGATCGCTTCGTTAGACACATGCAGCGAGGCATCCACGTCATTGCTGAAAGCATGGATTTCCAGATAGAACACATGCACCAGGTCTTCCCGGAGCTGGTGCTGGACCTGTTATGTTACGGCCCCATCGAGAAGGGGCTGGATGCTTCCCACGGCGGTGTGGAATATTACAACCTGTGCCTGGACGGTGCAGCCCTGGCAACTGTGGCGGACTCGTTCGCCGCGCTGGAACAGCGCATCGAGAAAGAAAGCCGCCTGACATGGGATGGACTCATGGGCTACCTGGACTCGAACTGGGCAGGGACCGAGGGCGAACGGGCGCGCTTGATGATGCATAGTATCCATCGCTACGGCAGCGGTAAGTCCCTGGCAGACACTTATGCGGTTAAAATTGCACAAACCTTTACAGACCTGGTGAAAGAGCATAAAACACCGGCTGGCTTCAATATGATCCCGGGCCTGTTTTCCTGGGCCAACACTATCCCAATGGGCAAGGATGTCGGGGCTACACCGAACGGACGCTTCGCCGGAGACCCGATCTCACATGGCGCAAACCCGGATCCCGGCTTCCGCAAAGACGGCGCACCGACCGCGCTGGCGGTGGCGATCGCTTCCGTCCAACCCGGCTATGGCAACACTGCACCGATGCAGATCGAGTTGGACCCCGCCATATCCAGGGATGAGGAGGGGGTCGATAACATTGCTAACTTAATCAAAACCCATTTCAACCTGGGGGGAACCCAGATCAACATGAACCTGCTGGATGCAGCCAAGGTGTTAGAAGCTCATAAAGACCCCAGTAAGTATCCTGACCTGGTGGTGCGCGTGACCGGTTTCAGCGCCTATTTTGCGAGCCTTTCGCCGGAGTTCCGCCAGCTCGTGGTAAACCGTATTATTGCTGAAGGAGGCTAAGGATGCGCATCGTCATCATCGGTGGCACCGGGCATATCGGCACTTACCTGGTCCCGCACCTGGTAGGGGCTGGACATGAAGTCATCTGTATTAATCGCGGCCAGCATGAGCCCTACCAACCGCACACAGCCTGGAAATCGGTGCAGCACGTGGCGATGGATCGCATAGCAGAAGAAAAAGCTGGAACCTTTGGCTCTCGGGTACGAGACCTGAAGCCAGATGTGGTCATTGATATGATCTGTTTTACTTTAGACAGCGCCCGGCATTTGGTGGAGGCGTTAAAAGGCCAGGTTCAACATTTCCTCCATTGCGGTACCATTTGGGTGCATGGCCCAAGCCTCGTGGTACCTACCACGGAAGAGCAACCTCGCCGTCCATTTGGTGATTACGGCATCCAGAAGGCAGCCATCGAGGCTTATCTGCTGGATCAAGCCCGTCGGCATGCATTCCCCGCCACTGTGCTGCATCCAGGCCATATTGTGGGGCCTGGTTGGGTCCCATTAAATCCGGCTGGCAATTTCAACCCGCAGGTGTTTGGGAGGCTGGCCCATGGGGAGGAGCTGGCTTTACCCAACCTGGGCCTGGAAACCGTTCACCATGTCCACGCTGAAGATGTCGCCCAGGCTTTCTGGAAAGCGCTGGATCACTGGAGTGGGGCGGTCGGTGAGAGTTTCCACGTAGTCTCACCCGCAGCTTTGACCTTGAGAGGCTATGCCGAAGCGATTTCGGCCTGGCTTGGGCAACCAGCTTGCCTGCGCTTCATACCCTGGGATGAATGGCGGACTACAGCATCTGAGACCGACGCAGCTGCTACATGGGATCATATCGCCCACAGTCCCAATTGCAGCATCGCCAAAGCCCAGCGCTTATTAGAATACCATCCGCGTTATACTTCGCTACAGGGCGTCCAGGAGTCGGTAACCTGGCTAATACAACAAGAGATAATCAAAATATCATAGGGCTGGGAAGGAGAATGCAGGGATGGAGGCTCTTGAAGCGATCAAGAAGAGACGGAGCATACGTAAATATACCGGTCATCCAATCCCCAGGGAGGATCTTATAAAGATCGTCGATGCCGGGAGGCTTGCTGCCACGGGCAACAACCAGCAACCCTGGGATTTTATCGTCGTCACCGACCGCGCTATGATTGAGGACCTCAAGGTAGCTGCCCAATGGATGGAGAATGCCGGTGCGATCATCGCTCTGGTGATGGACCCTTCATCAAGGTGGTGGGTCGAGGATGGAGCTGCAGCAGTGGAGAATATACTTATCGCCAGCACAGCCCTGGGATATGGCTCATGCTGGCTCGAGGGATATACACTGCCCAGGGAGGAAGAGTTTAAAAAGCTCTTGAACGTCCCCAGGGAGAAGCGACTGCTCACCTTAATACCCCTCGGGGTGCCAGCGGAATGGCCCCTGCCGGATAAAAAGCCATTAGAGAAAGTCATCCACTGGGAAAAATATTAGGATAAAATAACGAAAAATGAGATGCTTACGCGTACAGCACCACGCGTAAGCATCTCTTTTTCGTTATCACCTTGTTCTCCTGTGCTATAATCCCACACGAAAGGTAATATTTTATGCTTACGAAATTTGTCCGAATATTTGGGGGCGACCCAAATAAACGCGCCATTGAAAAATACCTTGATACGGTTGATCAGATAAACGACCTTGAATCTAAATATGAAGCCCTGAGCGACGAGGCATTACGAGTCAAGACCGATGAGTTTCGCTCCCTTTTAGCAGAACAGCTTGATAGTGTCACCGATACTCAAGAGCGTAAAAATCGTGAGCGTCAGGCATTAGACCAGATCCTGCCCGAGGCTTATGCCGCAGTACGTGAAGCCAGCAAGCGCACCAATGGTCAGCGGCATTTCGATGTTCAGCTGATCGGTGGTATCGCCTTGCACCAGGGTAAAATCGCCGAAATGCGTACCGGTGAAGGCAAGACATTAGTCGCCACACTCCCACTTTATCTGAACGCCTTGACCGGAAGAGGAGTCCATCTGGTCACCGTCAACGATTACCTTGCCCGACGCGATGCACGCTGGATGGGACCGATCTACAACGCCTTGGGCTTGAGCGTGGGGGTGCTGCAGATGGCTGCCCGAACCGAAAACGGGAAGAAAGCCTTCCTGGTTGACCTGGAGCGCAGCTCTCCCCATGAAGATCAGCACCAACTGCGCATCGTCCCCCGCCGTGAGGCTTACGCCGCTGACATCATCTACGGGACTAACAGTGAGTTCGGCTTTGATTACCTGCGCGATAACATGACAATGAGCCTGGATGACCGTGTCCAGCGCGGCCATTATTTTGCCATCGTCGACGAGGTTGACAACGTACTAATCGATGAAGCCCGCACCCCGCTGATCATATCGGGACCTGCTGAAGAAGAGACTGAATGGTACGTGCGCATGGCTCAGGTCGCCAGACAGCTCCGCCCTGAGGATTATGAAATCAATGAACGCGACCGGACCGTTACACTGAGCGAGATCGGCGAGGCCCACGTCGAAGAACTCCTGGGTATCCCACTGCGTGATCCCGACCGTCCAGAGGACGTAACCCCAGAGCAGGCTCGTTTAATCGGCCACCTGGAGCAAGCTCTGCGCGCTCAATTCCTGTTCAGGCGCAACAAAGATTACCTGGTTCAGGCTGGAAAGGTCATTATTATTGACGAATTTACAGGCCGTTTAATGCCCGGGCGCCGATGGTCCGACGGCCTACACCAGGCTGTTGAAGCTAAAGAAGGTGCACGTGTGCAGGCCGAAAACGTCACTTATGCCACCATTACCATTCAGAACTACTTCCGCATGTATGAAAAACTGTCCGGTATGACCGGGACCGCTGTTACCGAGGCGGAAGAATTTGACAAAATATATAAATTAGAGGTGTTGGCAATCCCGACCAACCTGGAATACCAGGCTTTCGGTAATAACTCCGCGTTGGTGGAGTCAGAAGATCGCGATGAAGCAGGTTATAAATACTCGTATTATGCCCGGCGCGACGATCAGGGAAAACGCAAAGTATATTGGAAGCGTAAGGATTATCCGGATGTTATTTACCGTACTGAGGAGGCAAAATTCAGATCCATCACCCAGGAAATCCTGCACTACCATGCGAAAGGGTCTCCAATGCTGGTTGGCACGACCTCGGTTGAGCTGTCCGAACGCCTTTCCGGACGCCTGAAAGCTGAGCCACTCCACCGCCTGGCCCAGGTCCTCCTGCTACGGAATATCTGGATGGAAAAAAATAACCGCCTGGAGGATGGGCGTGTAATCCAGGAGCTCGAGTTTCTGTACACCCCACTCGAACAGCTTCAGATTCCGGACTTGCGTAAAATGGCACGTGACCTGGGTATTTCATTCAGCCCTGAGGAACCGTCCAATTTAAGCAAGCTCCTGGCAATCATGAAGTTAACCGAAGATGATCAAGAACGCCTGGTTACCAGCTTGCAGGCAGGTATCCCTCACCAGGTGCTTAATGCCCGTAAGCATACCGAGGAGAGCCAGATCATTGCAGGTGCTGGAGCTTTCGGTGCAGTGACAATCGCCACCAACATGGCTGGACGTGGTGTCGATATCAAGCTGGGCGGTGAACTGGCAGAGGAAGTCATTGCTGCTGTCAACCGCGTCTTACGGAAAGCCGGGTATGATGATCCTTTTAATATGACCCAAGAAGAGCGCCACCAGGCAATCCTGACCCTTAAACCGGTTGATTACGGCATCTACGAAGCTGAAGTAAATTATTTCTTGAAGTATCTGGAAGATATGCGGCGCGTTAAGAGCCTGGGTGGTCTGCATATCATTGGCTCCGAACGCCATGAAGCACGCCGGATCGACAACCAGCTACGCGGCCGTTCTGCTCGTCAGGGTGACCCGGGGTCGTCACGCTTTTACCTCTCCATGGAAGATGAGCTGATGCGCCGTTTTGGTGGTGAACAAGTAAACAGTCTGATGCAACGTTTAAAGGTGGATGATGCAATGCCCATCGAGGTGGGATTAGTCAGCCGCCTTGTGGAACAGTCTCAAACTCGGGTTGAGGGCGCCAACTTCGATATCCGTAAGCATCTGCTCGAATATGACGATGTGCTTAACAGCCAACGTGCTAAGATATACGCCCAACGGGATCTCATTTTTACAAAAGAAGACCTGAGTGAGGATGTCACCGAGATGCTACGGACAGAGGTTCTACGGCGTGTACCTGATGCCCTAGGTGATGAGGAGGGTCCCTGGAAATTGCTGGCTTGGTTAGACCAGGTTCAACCTCCTCTACAGTTTGGGGAAGCAATTTTCACCTCATATTCACTGCGACTGCTACTGGAACATATTAATAATAAGTTGTCAGATATTAGTCATCAGGTATCAGGAAAGAAGGGACAGGAATTAAGTGAAGAACGTCGCGACCAGGGATTAGCAACCAGGGATCAACCATCGGGTATTCAGCCTATATCTGTCCATCAACTCCGGTCCGTTTTATTAGAGATTGCCAGCGAATCGCTCAAAACCGAGGACGACCATCTGTTGCATGCGGTTAATCTGTTGGTGGAACAAACCCAGGATCGTTTAGAAAGCCAGCTCCGTGAACGCCTCGAAACTGTCGATACTTTCTTTGAAGGGATTAACTTAAACGGCAGTGAACAAGAAGAAGAAGGAGACAGTTCACGAAGCCCACGTGATATAGTTGATGACCTAACCAGTCTCATTCACATCCCTATACGCCTTTCTCCTGAGGCGCAGCGTAATTTGATAGAAGATCCTGACCAGGCCCGTGAAGAGGTGCGCAGCCAAACAGAGGCGACCCTCAACGCTCAGGCGGTCACACGCCTCTTCGGAGCTATCGCACGACGCCTGGAAGACCCCTTGGATGTGAACCCGGCGCAGCTTTCGAACGCTGATTGGCAGGTATTACCCGGCATGGTCATAGATGCAGTTCAGAATGCTCTTATCCGGCGGCGAGAGCGGCTTTTAGGCAACCACGACGAGAACAACGGTCAAATTGTGAAGGACCTTGAAAACAGCCTCGAGAGACTCAGCGGTCCGCTCACTTCGGACCGCCTGACCGGTTTATTATTAATGATGCCTCAAGGGACGCGTACTACTTTCGATAAGAAAACGCACCGCCGGATGTGGCAGCGGACCACACGCCTTACCTATATATACTATACAGCTAAGCTGCTTGAGAACCGCTCGCAGGAAGAAATCCCTAACGAGGTGTTGGAACACCTGGAGCAAGCCCAGAGTGCTATCCGTAAAGCCTGGGGGTTGAGTGAATTTTCCCGCCTGGCCAATACCTGCCCGGCTGATCTCGATGACCGATCCCGAGCCGGACTCGAGCGGGTTTTGGGTCAAGACAAATACCTCAAATATCAAAACCAGCCTTTACAAAACCTGGATCGGGAGGAAATCGTCCAGGTGATCGATGAATTGGGTCGCCGTTCGCTGACCGAAGTTTATCGTCAGCTACTATTAGGTGTTATTACCGAACTATGGGTTGATTACCTGACCCAGATGGAAGCCTTGCGGGTCTCAATTGGCCTGGAAGCTTATGCCCAACGCGATCCTCTCGTCCAGTATAAGAGTCGTGCTTCGGAGCTGTTTCAAGAACTGGTCGGCAATATGCGCTTGGGTGTCGTTTCACGCATGTTCATCTACCAGCCGCGCGATCTAACCAGCGTGCAATCGAGTATCAGCAGTGTACGAAGCACCGAGGAAATACCAGAAGAGGCCACCCAATCTGAGCCACCTCGAGAAGAAATTCCAGAGACAGACCATAAAGAACCAAGCCTGGCACCATCCACCTCACCAGCCTCCCAACCTGGGGTTGTAACAACTGAAACACCTGGGAAACAAAAAAAACGCCGCCGCCGACATTAAACCTGTTTTGGCATAGTATAGTAAAATATTCTCAAACGGAGGCATCAGGTAAGGTAAAATTTTGGAAAAGCGCCGGACACCCCATCGCCATAATAAATATTATGAGGAGCTCCCCAAGGTGGATCTCCACCGCCACCTGGAGGGTTCTGTCCGTTTGAGTACACTGATCGATGTTGCCCATATCTACGGAGTAACCATACCGGGCACTGGAGAACTACGCTCACTAGTACAAGTCACAAAAGAAGAACCCTATACTTTCAAAAACTTCCTTTCCAAATTCCAGACCCTGCGTCTGTTTTACCGTTCACAAGAGATCATCCGGCGGATCACGCGTGAGGCCATTGCCGATGCTGCTGCCGATAACGTCCGCTATTTAGAGCTGCGCTTCACTCCCGTAGCACTGGGTAAAGAACAGGATTTCTCACTAAGCGATGTCATGGATTGGGTCATCGAGGGGGTCCACCAGGCTCAAGAAGAAACCGGCATCCTGACCCGCCTGATTGTCAGTGTCAACCGCCATGAAAGCCCGCAACTAGCTGAAGAGGTCGTGAGACTGGCAATCGAACACCACACAGATGGCATCGCCGGATTAGACCTGGCTGGTAATGAAGCGAACTTTTCTGCACTACCTTTTGCCAGTATATTCAAAGAAGCTCAGCAGGCTGGCTTGCATATCAGCGTCCATGCAGGTGAATGGGGAGGCGCGATTAACGTAGCAGAAGCGATCACCTGCCTGGGAGCAGAGAGAATTGGTCATGGTGTGCGCGTATTAGAAGATCCGGCTGTGGTGGACCTGGCACGCGAGCGTAATACTACCTTTGAGGTGTGCATCACCAGTAACTATCAATCAGGTTCGATCGCCTCAATAGACAATCATCCACTACCGCGTATGCTAGCAGCGGGTTTGAATGTAACCATAAACACCGACGACCCAAGCATCTCACAGATCACTTTGAGTGACGAATATCGACTGGCTTGTGAAGGGCTGGGAATATCATTCGCCACGCTGCAAGGGCGAGTTCTGGCTGCCGCAAAGGCCGCATTCTTACCCGAACCAGAACGCCAGACATTAGTCACTAAATTACAAGAGCAATTGTGGAGTCAATGATTAATCGGATCACGGCCCCTTGACGCCGATTTGGACTCCGCTTACAATAAATTCACAATTTCATACGCCATAACCAGGGTGCCTTACCCTCGGATGGGAAGGCTCAGGCACTAGAATGAGGCGAAGCCGGTGAGAGACCGGCGCTGTCGCGCAACTGTATAGGCCAGTTGTCAATAATCAAAAAACAGTAATCAGGTTATATACTAATTACTGACCACGATTGACTGATAACTGACCTAAGCCAGGTCGACCGCCCTGGTTGGGTTCACCACACTCTCGCGGAAAGGAGGTGGGAACGCAATTAGTTCTCGCAAAAGCTTCGTCATATCCTCACCCCTGTCCCGAAGACAGGGGTTTTTATTTCACCCAATCCTAGTCGGAGGAACTACTATGTTTCGTCACTCATTATCAAGAACCATTACCGCGGTAACGATCATTGGATTATTTTTAAGTGCGTGTGCTTCTCCAGCAACACCAGCACCCACTCCAACACCAACACAGCCCAAGCCCATCGTTCTGACGGATGGTCTAAAACGCACAATTTCACTGCCAACCCCAGCTAAGAGGGTGGTCAGCATGGCGCCATCCAACACTGAGATCCTGTTCGCGATCGGTGCCGGGTCCCAGGTTGTGGGGCGCGACGAGTTCTCGGATTATCCTGCTGAGGCTAAGTCACTACCCAGCGTCGGCGGTTCTTATGGTAAGTATAATATGGAAGCAATTGTGAACTTGCAGCCCGACCTGGTCCTTGCCACAGAGATAAATACCAAAGAGCAGGTTAAAGCCCTGGAAGATTTAGGCTTAACTGTGTACCTGTTGCCAAACCCGACCGATTTTGATGGTATGTATCAAAACCTGATGACTGTGGCCCAACTGACGGGTCGTGAAACCCAAGCTGCCAGCTTGATTGAGAGCCTTAAGACTCGTGTCAAAGCAGTTCAAAATATAATTCTCCCCCTCTCCAGTCGACCATCCGTATTCTATGAATTGGATAGCACCGACCCCAATGCACCTTACACCTCGGGACCTGGCACCTTTGTTAATTTAATCATCGATATGGCAGGCGGATTTAATATTGGAAACAAACTGAGCAGTCCCTGGGCCCAGATCAGCCTGGAAGAGCTCGTAGTTCAGAACCCCGCGATTATCCTGCTCGGTGATAGCGCTTATGGGGTCTCGGTTGAATCTGTAGCAACCCGCACCGGATGGAGTGCCCTGGACGCGGTTAAGAACAAACGTGTCTACGCTTTTGATGACAACCTGGTCAGCCGCCCTGGTCCACGTCTGGTGGATGGTCTGGAACAGATAGCGAAATTAATCCATCCTGAGGTGTTTCAGTAAAAAGGAGTAGGGATAAGGTAATAAGGGATCAGTATAAAAAAATTATGCGCACCAGCTTCCGTCCTTATCTCTTGAATATCCTTCTGCTAGTCTTAGCTGTGCTACTCAGCATAGCCATAGGGGCAGTGTTAATCCCTCCCGGCACCCTGGTGCGTATGCTTTTAACGAAATTCCCCGGTATTTCATTCTCCGCGAATTGGCCGGAAACCTTTAACGTCATTGTTTATCAGATCCGCCTTCCACACACTGCCCTGGTCTTGCTCACCGGCGCAGCTCTGGCAGGAAGCGGTGCAGCCTATCAGGGGCTTTTCCGCAATCCACTCGCTGACCCTTATTTGATCGGAGTTGCCTCAGGGGCCGGTCTGGGTGCGGTTCTTGCCATGGCTCTCCGGTGGCCTGGAACTTTGGGAGGTCTGTTCTCAATTCCAGCTGCAGCCTTCATCGGCGCCTTGGTGACCGTGGGCATTGTATACCTGATGACCTACTCCCGCGGTGCTATTCCCAATACAACATTGATCCTGGCAGGGGTCGCGGTGGGTTCGTTTGCCAGCGCTTTAACCTCGTACTTGATGTTGCAGTCACAGGGCGAGCTGCACCGGGCGCTTGCCTGGCTCCTTGGCGGGGCTAATATGAGCGGTTGGGAACCAGTTTTAGCCGCCCTCCCTTACGTTATCCTGAGCCTGTGTATACTCGCGATATCAGGGCACGCTTTAAATGTGCTTCAATTCGGCGAAGAGCAGGCGCAGCAACTTGGGATTTCTGTACAACGGGTCAAGTTCTTGCTCATCCTGGCTGCTACATTGGCGACAGCAGCTGCTATCTCGTTTTCTGGGATCATCGGTTTTATTGGGCTGATCGTCCCTCACCTGATCCGCATCCTGTGGGGACCGGATTACCGCCGGTTGATCTCTCTATCCATCCTGGCTGGAGCCAGTCTGCTATTGATGGCTGATCTGCTGGCACGTGTGATCTTGGCCCCTCAGGAACTGCCGGTAGGCATAATCACTGCCTTGGCCGGTGGTCCGTTCTTTTTATGGGTTTTAAGACGTTCTCAGAGGAACTCCGCATGAGTAATCAGGATATACTCAATATTCAATCCCTAACAGTGACTTACGGCTCACATACCGCTATTAAAGATGTGAATCTCAGCATCAGAAAAGGGGAGATCCTGGCGCTGATCGGCCCAAATGGGGCTGGAAAAACCACCCTTATCCGGGCTGTGAGCGGTGTGATACACCCGCAGGCTGGTGAAATCTATTTGTCAGGGAAAAACCTGGTCGATTTCTCACCGGCCAGGCGAGCAAAATATCTGTCAGTGGTCCCCCAGGCACGCAACCTGCCAGAGGCTTTTACAGTACGGCAAACGGTTCTTCTGGGGCGCACGCCTTACTTGGGCTGGTTGGGACAGCCCAGCTCCTCAGATCATGAGCATGTGACGTGGGCATTAGAACGGACCGAAACCCTGTCTTTGGCGGATCGCCGGATCGGTGAGCT